>JAYTYH010000288.1:0-5965 GCA_043742485.1 Rhizobacter sp. | reverse complement strand
CTTCGGGCTCAGCATCAGCGCTTCGGCAATGTCGGACAGCCGCTTGCCGGAGGCAATCATCACCAGCGTCTGCAGTTCACGGTCGGAAAGCTTCTCGTGAGCGTTCGCGACCTGCGGCGCGGTCAGGCTTTCGACCAGCATCTGTGCGATCTCGGGCGTGACGTACTTGCGGCCCTGGGCCACGATGCGCACCGCATTGACGATCATCGCCGGATCGCCGCCCTTGTTCACGTAGCCATACGCCCCGGCCCGCAAGGCCCGGATCGCGTACTGGTCTTCCGGGTACATCGAGACCACCAGCACGCGCATGGTCGTGCCCTCGTCCTTCAGCGCGTGCAGCACGTCGAGGCCGCTCCGGCCTGGCAGGTTGATGTCGAGCACCAGCACGTCGGCGGTCTTCTCGCGCATCAGCGCCCGCAACTCGCCGTAGTCACCGGCCTCGCCCACCACCTCGATGTCGGGCGCGTCGGAGAGCGTGTCGCGAATGCCGCGCCGGATGAGGGCGTGGTCGTCGCAGAGGAAGACCTTGATCATTGCCGCTCCTTGGCAGACGTTTGTCGGCGCGCAGGGGACGGGGCCGCGGGAGGCTGCAGCGCCCCGCCGTCCCGATCCAGCTCGAAACCCGCCACGCTAGACATCGGCCCACTGGCTCGGGTCGTACGACTTGCTGGTCCCGACCTCGGGCTCATAAGTGCTGTCGGGCAGGTCGAGTGGCACCGAGAGGATGAGCGTGGTGCCGTGGGCGCCTGCGGACAGATCGATCCAGCCGCCGACCGTCATGGCGCGCTCGTGCAGGCCGCGGATGCCGAAGGAGCGGGCCTTGGCGAGGTCTTCCTGGCTGAGGCCGCGGCCGTTGTCGCTGATCTCGAGCGAAAGCACGCCGCCGGCCAGAGCCAGATCGATCTGGACCCGCGTCGCCTGGGCGTGCTTGCTGATGTTGGTGAGAGCTTCCTGGGCCGTGCGATAGGCGACCAGCGGCACGCCCGCCGGCAGCTCCAGTGCCTTCTTCGGCAGCCGGATCTCGCACTCGATGCCGGTGCGGCGCTCGAAGCGCAACGCGATCCAGTGCAGTGCCGCGGCCAGACCCTGCTCGAGGATCGCGGGGCGCAGGTTGTGCATGATCCTCTGGCTCGCCTCGACGGCATGGCTCACCGTTTCCACGGCCGACTGCGCGCGCGAGACCACGGCCGGCGAGGTCGAGTGCCGGGCGATCCAGGCGAGGTCGAACTTGAGCGCCGTCAACGAGCCGCCGACGTCGTCGTGGATCTCGCGTGCGATGGCGGCGCGTTCCTGCTCGACGCTGGTTTGCAAGTGCTGCGCGAACTCGTGCAGGCGCTGCTTGGAGGCAACGAGCTCGCGGTCGGCACGGTCACGGGCGCGCCGCGTCTCGGCGGCGTCGATGGCGTGCAGCAAGGCCGGCACCAGGCGCGCGAGGTGGCTTTTCTGCAGGTAGTCGCTGGCGCCGTTGCGCATCGCCTCGACCGCGGTGTCTTCGCCGATCTCGCCCGAGACCAGGATGAAGGGCACGTCGCGCGCCCTCGCCTTCAGCGCCTCGAGCGCGATCAGGCCGCTGAAGCCGGGCAGGTTGTAGTCGGAGACGACGACGTCCCAGGGCTCCTCGATGGCCTCGATGAATTCGCGCGCCGATTCGACGCGGCGCGTCTGCGCATTGAGGCCACCGCGGGCGAGATGGGCGACCAGGAGCTCATGGTCGAGCTCGGAATCCTCGAGGTGAAGAACGCGAAAGACGCGATCCCGGTTCTGAGACGGCATGAAGGCGAGTATGCCTAGCCGACGTCAGACATCTGCGGCCTGGCGCAAGGTCTGCATCACCGGCCTGCCCAGCACTTCACGCAAGCTCCACCAACCTGCCGCGAGCGCCAGCACGGCACCGGCAGCGGCGCCGCCGAGCGGCACCCAGGGCGAAGGGCTCCACGCGAACTCGAACACGTAGCGTGCCAGCGCCCAGCTGACGGCGATCGCCGCCAGCGACGCCAGGACGCCGGCGAGTGCGCCGACGCCGAGAAGCTCGGCGCGCTGCACCTGAGACAGCAGCTTGCCGCTGGCGCCGAGCGCGCGCATCACCGCGAACTCGCGCGCCCTCGCCTCGCGGGTGGCGCTGATGGTGGCGAACAGGACGACGAGGCCGGCGGCGAGCGTGAAGGAGAACAGGAACTCGACGGCGCGGATGACCTGGTCGAGCGTGTTCTGTATCTGCGCAATCGTCGCCGAGACGTCGATCGCCGTGATGTTCGGGAATTCGCGCGCCAGTGCGTTGTCGAAGCTGGCCGCCGCCGCTCCGGACGACGCCGCGGCCGGAGCTGGCGGTGCGCGGAACGCGGCGATGTAGCTCACCGGCGCATCGGGCACCGATGCGGTCGGGAACAGCACGAAGAAGTTGGCGCGCATCGACGACCAATCGACCTTGCGCAAGCTGGTGATGCGGCCCTCGACCTGGCTGCCGCCGAGGTCGAAGCGCATCGTCTGGCCGAGCCTGAGGCCCAGCGTCGCGGCGAGCCCTTCCTCGACGCTGAGGCCACCCGCCTCGTTGTCGACCCAGCGGCCGGCGGAGACCGTGTTGTGCGGCGGCAGCACGGCGCTGTCGCTCAGGTTGAACTCGCGCTCGACGAGCCGCTTCGCCCGCTCGTCGGCGTAGGAGTCGGGATCGATCGCCTTGCCGTCGATCGCGACGAGCCGGCCGCGGATCATCGGGAACCAGTCGTAGCGCGTCACGCCCGCTGCCTTCAGGCGCGCCTGGAAGGCGTCGGCCTGCGGCGGCTGCACGTTGATGACGAAACGGTTCGGGGCGTCGGCCGGCGTCGCCTGGCGCCAGCTCGAGATGAGGTCGGTGCGCAGCAGGCTGAGCAGGATGAGTGCGAGCAGCCCGACCGAAAGCGCCGACACCTGCAGCACCGCGAACGCCGGTCGCGCCGCGATCTGACGCGTGGCCAGGATCAGCCAGCGCGGCGCGCCGACATCGGGCACCGAGCGGCGCAGCAGGGCGAGCGCCAGCCACGACAGCAGCGCGAACATCACCACCGCCGCCGCGAAGCCGCCGACGGCGATGAGGCCGAGCTTGATGTCGCTGGCGACGGCGAGCAGCAGCGCCGCGAAGCCCAGCGTGCCGGCGCCGAGCACGGCGAGCGAGGCCGGCTTGAGCGTGCCGACGTCGCGGCGGATCACGCGCAGCGGCGGCACCCGCGCCAGCTGCAGCACCGGCGGCAGGCCGAAGCCGAACAGCAGCGTGAAGCCGACGCCGGCGCCGAACAACGCCGGCCATGCCGAGGGCGGCGGCAGCTCCACCGCGACCAGACCGGAGAGGAACCAGAGGAACACGAAGTGGACCGCGAAGCCGAGCGCGACCCCGAGCGCGCTGGCGAGCAGGCCGACCAGCGCGAACTCGGTGATGTACTGGCCGGCGATGGTCACCTGCGACAGGCCGAGCACGCGCAGCATGGCGCAGTCGTCGAGGTGGCGGCTGGCGAAGTCGCGCGACGCGATGCCGACGGCGACCGCCGCCAGCAGCGCCGCCAGCAAGGCGACGAGGTTGAGGAACTTGCCGGCGCGGTCGAGCGTTTGCCGCATCTCCGGCCGGCCGGTCGCGAGCGACTCGATGCGCAGCCCGCGCAGCGACTGCGTGGCGACCGCCTGCTCGGCGAAGGCGACGAACGACTTGACCTTCTCGTCGCCGGCACCCGGGTCGGCGACGGCGAGGCGATAGCCGATGCGGCTCGCCGGCTGCACGAGTCCGGTCGACGCCAGATCCGCCTCGTTGATGAGCACGCGCGGCGCCAGGCTCGAGAAGCCGGCGCCGCGATCGGGCTCGACGACGACGATGCGCGCGATCTTCAGCGTGGCGTCGCCGAGCAGGAGCGGGTCGCCGACGGCGAGGCCGAGCGCGTCGAGCACCGCGGCATCGACCCAGGCCGTGCCGAGTGCCGGCGTCGCGTCGACCACCTTCGTGACCGGACCGCCGGGCGTGTCGGCGACCTGCATGCGGCCGCGCAACGGGTAGCCCGCGCTCACCGCCTTGACGGCGACCAGCCGCGTCGCGCCGCCCTTGTCGTCGCCAGCGCGGCCCATGCTCGGAAAGTTGGCCGTCGTCGCGGTGCGCAGGCCGAGCGACTTGGCCCTGGCGGCGAACTCGGCCGGCGCCGGCTGGTCGCTGCTGACGATGGCGTCGCCGCCGAGCAGCTGCCGCGCATCGCGGGCGAGGCCGCCGTTGAGGCGGTCGGCGAAGAAGCCGACGGCCGTGAGCGCGCCGACAGCGAGCGTGACGGCAACGACGAGCAGGCGCAACTCACCGGCCCGGAAGTCGCGCAGAAGCTGGCGCCAGCCGAGCTGGAAGGCGGACGGGCGCGTGGGCGTGCGGGCAATCGGTTCAGGCATGCGACGAACTTACACGAGTCGGGAACGCTGCGTGCGAACGAGCCGAATGGCGGCGGCGACCGCCAATGTTTCAATGGCCGCATGGACAAGACGACCCTGCCCTCCCTCTACGTCTCCCACGGCTCGCCGATGATCGCCCTCGAGCCAGGCGAGGCCGGCGCCTTCATGCAGCGGCTCGGGCCGGCGATCGAGCGCGCGTTCGGCCGGCCAAGGACGATCGTCACGATCTCCGCACACACGACAGCGCGGATGCCGGTCGTGCTTACCGGCAGCCGCCATGAAGCGATCTACGACTTCGGCGGCTTCGATCCGAAGCTGCGCACGCTGCGCTACGACGCACCCGGCGACCCGGCCCTCGGCGCCCGCATGCTCACTCTCCTGCAAAGCGCCGGCATCGCCGCCCGGTCCGTCCCCGAAGGCGGCCTCGACCACGGCGCCTGGACTGCGCTGCGCTTCATGTTCCCGGATGCCGACATCCCGGTCGTGCCGCTCGCCTTCGTGCCCGACGACTCGCCGGCGCGCCAGTTCGCGCTCGGTGCCGCGATCGCGCCGCTCGCCGCCGAAGGCGTGCTCGTTCTCGGCAGCGGCAGCATCACCCACAACCTGCCGCGCATCTTCGCGACGATGCAAAAGCCGCTTGCCGAACAGCGCGAGGCCCCGCAAGACGCCGACTTCCGGCACTGGATGGCGAGCCGCAGCGCTGCCCTCGACTGGGAGGCGCTGTTCGCCTACCGCAGCCGGGCGCCGCAGGGTGCCGACGCCCATCCGACCGACGAGCACCTGCTGCCCTGGTACGTCGCGGCCGGCGCCGGCGGCCGCAGTGGACCGGCGCTACGCATCCACGACAGCGGTCTGGACGCGTACGCGTTCGGGCCGTCGGCACCGCGCCTCGGAGAGGCGTTGCGCTTCAGGTGAAATAGCGGTCGGTCAAGAGAAAACCGGTAGCGAGCGACCCACCGCTACCGCTCAGCCCGAGATAAACGATTCCCGCGATGCAGATTGCTGCCGTTCGGCCAGATCGTGCGAACGACAGCTTCCGGCGCTTCGCACCGACGCTATTCGAAGCGCATGTCGGGTCCGGTTGGCGCAAGTCATGCAGTGGTTGCGGCCGGTTGCCTTGGCGCTTCGAATATCGGTGTTCGATCGCGTTCCAGAGTCCCGGCGGTGCTGCGGTGACCTACGGGACGTTTTACACAGCCTCTTGAAATTCAAGAGCGGCTTCGAGAGCCGGAGCCGATCTCCGCGATGAGGTGAAAGCGCTCAGCCGACGGCTGGCGCTGGTTCGGGAGAGTCTCGCCGTGCCGAGCACTCAGCCGTCGCTCCGCGAAGCGCAGATCGCGCCGAGCCGGAGCGCGACATGCGCAATCTGTTTGCCTGAGTACTCAGGACGCCGCTGGCGTCGAAGTTGGGGTCGCCGCCTTCGGAGGCTGGGTGCCGTCGGACTTGTGGCGTTTCCTGCCGCTCGCTGTCTTGCGGACTTGTTTGGCAGAAATCGTTCTCTTGCCTACGCGTTTCTTCTTTGCCAGTGCCATTTCGATCCGTTCGAGTAAAAAAGCCGAGGATACATGTGGAGCGG
>JAYTYH010000287.1:0-7407 GCA_043742485.1 Rhizobacter sp. | reverse complement strand
GCCTCCGCCACCTTACAAGAGCCACGCAGATGAGCATGAAGAAGTCCGACCTCGACAAGATGCTGGGCAAGAAGATCGGCGGGCAGGTGGCGCCACCGGGCGGCGCCGGCCGCTTCGGCCAGGACGCGGCGCCGACCGATCGGCGCGAGCAGCGCCGGATCGACGCTGCCGCCGGCCTCGTCTCGTTCGCATGCAAGCTGCCCTCGGACCTGGCCGCGACGTTGCGCGAGCGCGGCGCCGAACACGCCGACGGCCTCAACGGCGCCGTCGCCGAGCTGCTCCGCAAGGGCCTCCACAAGTAGAAGCGGTACCGCCGGAATGAGCACTGACGCCTTCGACCTGTTCATCATCGGTGCCGGCAGCGGCGGCGTGCGCGCCGCGCGCATGGCTGGCCAGCGCGGCGCCCGCGTCGCGGTAGCCGAGGAGGCCGCCCTCGGCGGCACGTGCGTCAACCTCGGCTGTATCCCGAAGAAGCTCTACAGCTTCGCCGCCCACTACGCCGAGAGCTTCGAGGAAGCGCACGGCTACGGCTGGTCGGCGGAGCGGCCCGTGCTCGACTGGACGACGCTGAAGGCCAATCGTGCTCGCGAGATCACGCGCCTGAACGGCATCTACGGCGAGCTCATGGTCGGCGCCGGCGTGACGCTGATGCGCGGCCGCGCCCGCATCTCCGGCGCCCATGAAGTGGAGGTCGGCGGCGTGCGCTACCGCGCCGAGAAGATCGTGGTCGCGACAGGCGGCTGGCCGGTGCCGCCAGACGTGCCGGGCGGCGAGCTCGCCATCAGCTCCAACGGGATCTTCGACCTCGCCGAGTTTCCGCGCCGCCTGGTCGTCGTCGGCGGCGGCTACATCGCCTGCGAGTTCGCATCCATCTTCAACGGCCTTGGCGCCGCCGTCACCCAGCTCTACCGAGGCGAGCAGATCCTGCGCGGCTTTGACGACGAAGTGCGCGATTTCGTTGCTGCCGAGATGAAGAAGAAGGGCATCGACGTGCGCGTCGGCGCCAAGGTCGCTTCGCTGGCGCGAGCGAGCGGCGGCGCGATCCGCGTCGCGCTCGACGGTGGCGGCGAGCTCGAGGCCGACGCCGTGCTCTACGCCACTGGCCGCGCGCCCAACACTGCCGGCCTCGGCCTGGAGGCGCTTGGCGTCGCGCTGGCAACCAACGGCGCCGTGGTCGTCGACGAGCGCTATCGCACCAACGTCGACCACATCTATGCCGTCGGCGACGTCATTGATCGCGTCCAGCTGACGCCCGTGGCACTGGCCGAAGCGATGGCGCTGGTCGAAGACCTGTTCGGCGGCATCCCGCGCAGCGTCGACTACACGCACATTCCGACGGCGGTGTTCACGCATCCGAACATCGGCACCATCGGGTTTTCGGAGCAGGCGGCGAGGGCGCGCTTCGAAAAGATCAGCGTCTACCGCACCGACTTCAAGCCGCTTCGCCACACCCTGTCGGGCAGCAGCGAGCGAACGCTGATGAAACTGATCGTCGACAATGCCACCGATCGCGTCGTCGGTCTGCACATGGTGGGCGCCGATGCCGGCGAGACGATCCAGGGCTTCGCCGTCGCCATGAAGGCGGGCGCCACGAAGGCGGTGTTCGACGCGACCCTCGGCATTCACCCGACAGCAGCGGAGGAGTTCGTGACGATGCGCCAGCCCGTGGTGGCATCATCTTGAGCTGCTCTCGCAGCCCCGTGTCGACCATGCTTCCGCCGCTCCGAGTCCCATCCGTTGCGGTCGCTCTCGCCCTGTGTCTCTGCCTCGCTGCAGGCGCCACCGGCGCCGCCGAAAAGGCGCGCAAACCGGCGGCGTCGAAGGGGCCCGAGGATCGGGTTCTCAGCCCTGCTGAACTGAAGGAATGCGTCGACCAGAAGACGCAGCTGCAGACGCAGACCGACGCGGCTTTAACATCCAAGGCCGACCTGGCGGCTCAAAAGAGCGAGATCGACACCACCGGCACCGCACTCGCCGATGCGCTCGTCGGGCTCGATCGCACCAGCGCCGAGGCCGTCAATGCGCACAACGCCGCGGTCGACCAGCACGCCCTGCTGGTCGACGCCTATCAGGCCCGCGTCACGGCCTACAACAGCCACGCCGAGAGCATCACCGCGAGTCGCGCGGCCTACGCCAAAGCCTGTGAGAGCCGTCGCTACGACGACCGCGACATGGCCGACCTGAAGCGCAAGAAATGACCACGACCGACGCCAACCCGCTTCTGCAACCCTGGACCGGCCCGTACGGCCTGCCGCCGTTCGCGAGCACGAGGCCCGAGCACTTTCCGCCAGCTTTCGCCGAGGCGATGAAGTCGCATCTCGACGAGATCGATGCCATCGCCGCGGCCACGAGCGCGCCGACCTTCGACAACACCATCGCGGCGCTCGACCGCGCCGGCCGGCTGTTCGATCGCGTCGCCAGCATGTTCAACAACCTGACGGCGAGCGAATCCTCGCCGGCGCTGCAGTCGGCAGAACGCCACATGGCGCCGCTGCTCGCCGCGCACGACAGCCGCATCTACATGCACGCCGGCGCGTTCGCGCGGGTCGACGCCCTTCATGCGAACAGCGCCGCGCTCGGCCTCGACGCCGAGCAGCGTCGCGTCCTCGACCGCTTCCACACCGACTTCGTGCGCGCCGGTGCCAGGCTCGATCCTGCCGGCCAGAGGCGCTATGCCGAAGTGATGCAACGGCTCGCCGAGCTGACCACGCGCTTCGGCCAGAACGTGCTTGCCGACGAGTCGGGCTTTCGCCTCGTTCTGCGCGGAGAGGTCGATCTCGCCGGCCTGCCGCCGTTCGTGCGGGCGGCCGCGCGTCAGGCCGCCGTCGAGCGCGGTATCGCCGGTGCCGATGCCGACGCGTCGCTGATCACCCTGTCGCGCTCGCACATCGTGCCGTTCCTGACCTTCTCCGAGCGCCGCGATCTGCGCGAGCAGGCCTGGCGTGCCTGGACCTCGCGCGGCGAGCATGCCGGCGAGAGCGACAACCGCGGGATCGCCGAGGCCATCCTGGCCTTGCGCCTGGAGCAGGCGCAACTGCACGGCTATGCGTCGTATGCCGACTACGCGCTCAGCGACACCATGGCGGGCACGCAGGCGGCCGTGACGACGCTGCTCGAGCGCGTCTGGCAGCCGGCCAAGGCGCGGGCGCTGCAGGAGCGGCAAGCTCTCGAAGCGTTGGCGCTGACGCGTGGAGAGCCGACGAAGATCGAGCCGTGGGACTGGCGCTTCTACGCCGAGAAGGTGCGCCAGGTCCGCTACGACCTCGACGAGGCGGCGGTCAAACCCTACTTCTCGCTCGACGGTATGGTCGACGCCATCTTCGACTGCGCCGCGCGCCTGTTCGGCCTCAGCTTCGTGCCGCGGCCGGAGATCGCGGTCTATCACCCCGACGTGCGCGTCTATGAAGTGCAGCGCGGCGGCGAGGCCATCGGTGTCTTCCTGCACGACAACTTCGCGCGGCCCAGCAAGCGCAGCGGCGCCTGGATGAGCGCGTACCGCATGCAGTCGCGCCACCTCGGCGCCGGCGCTGCGCCGGTGCTGCCGATCATCGTCAACAACAACAACTTCGCGAAGGCAGCAGCCGGTGAGCCGACGCTGCTCAGCTTCGACGATGCGCGCACGCTGTTCCACGAGTTCGGCCACGGTCTGCACGGGCTGCTCTCGAACGTCACCTACGAGCGCGTCTCGGGCACCAGCGTGCTGCGCGATTTCGTCGAGCTGCCCTCGCAACTGTTCGAGCATTGGCTCGAGGAGCGCGATGTCCTCAAGCGCCACGCCCGGCATCACCTCAGCGGTGAGCCGATCCCCGACGAGCTGATCGCCAAGCTGCGGCGCGCCCGCCATTTCAACCAGGGTTACGAGACGGTGCGCTACGCGGCCTCGGCGCTGGTCGACATGGCCGCGCACGCACGTGGTGAAGCCGGCCCGCTCGACGTCGTCGCCTTCGAGCGCGCCGAGCTCGAGCGGCTCGGCCTGCCCGACGGCGTCGGCCTCAACCACCGGCTGACGCATTTCCAGCACCTGTTCTCCGGCTCGGGTTACGCCGCCGGCTACTACGTGTACCTGTGGGCCGAGGTGCTCGAGGCCGATGGCTTCGAAGCCTTCGTCGAGGCCGGCGATCCCTTCGATGCGGCCGTGGCCGACCGGCTGGCGCGCTTCATCTATTCGACTGGCAATTCGCTCGAACCCGGCGCTGCCTACCGTGCCTTCCGTGGCCGCGAGGCGACGCCCGAGCCGATGCTGCGCCAGCGCGGCCTGCTCGAGGAAAGCACCACTGCCTAGCCGAGCGTGCCCGGTGCGCTCTCGTGCTGGACAGCGTCGCTGGCGTCGACCGTCGTGACCGTCGTGGTCGCCGGGAAGTAGGTGTGGATCGCATCGATGAAGAGGGCGAAGTCGATCGGCTTGGTCCAGTAGTCGGAAAAGCCCGCCGCCCGGCCGCGCGAGATGTCTTCGGGCATCGCGTTGGCAGAAAGGGCGACGCAGCGGATCGCACGCGTCGCCGGCTCGGCGCGTAGCCGTCGCAGCACTTCGTAGCCGTCGAAGTCGGGCAACTGCAGATCGACCAGCACGAGGTCGGGCACGAGCTTCAGCGCCCTGGCGACCCCGGCGGTGCCGGTCGGTTCGGAGACGATGTCGAGACCGCCGATGCTCTTGACGAGCTCTTCGACAAGCAGCACGTTGACCTGGTTGTCCTCGATGTAGAGGATGCTGCCGCGGCGCTCGCCCACGCGTGCAGGGACCCCGTGCGGCGCCTCGGTGGGCATCACATCGACTTGCGGAGGGGCGGCGGCCTGCGACGTGGCGGCGTCGGCGGCCGGCAGCCGCACTTCGAAGACCGTCCCGGCGCCCGGCTCGCTGCTGACGTGGATGGCGCCGCCCATGCCGTCGACGAGTGCCTTGACGATGGTCAGGCCGATGCCGGTGCCTTCTATGCCCTCGTGCTCGACGCCGAAGCGGTTGAAGGGCTCGAACAGGTTGGCGATCTGCTCTGCCGAAAGGCCGCGGCCGGTGTCGCGCACGACCAGCCGCGCCTGACCGTCCGAAAGTGCGGTCTCGACGACGACGCGGCCGCCGCGGCGGTTGTACTTGATGGCGTTCGAGAGCAGGTTGATGAGCACCTGCCGCAGGCGCGTCGGGTCGGCGCGCGCGATGCCGCCTTCGGCGCGCACTTCGAGCGCGACGCCGTGCTGCTCGGCCAACGACTGCACCAGCGGCAGCGATCGCTGCACCAGCTCGCCGATGTCGACGGCGCGCAACGTCAGGCGCAGCTCGCCGGATTCGAGGCCGGAGAGATCGAGCACGTCGTTGATGAGCGAGAGCAGGTGATCGCCGGCGGAGCGGATGTGCTCGAGCTTGGTGAGCTGGCTTTCGGAGCCCGACTGGCGCGCCTCGATCTGCAGGATCTGGGTGAAGCCAAGAACGGCGTTGAGCGGCGTGCGCAGCTCGTGGCTCATGCGCGAGAGGAACTGCGACTTGGCCTGGATCTCGCGCTCGGCGAGCACGGCCTGCTGGCGCGCCAGATCCGAGTTCTTGCTCTCGGTGATGTCCCAGTTGACACCGACACGGCGAGTGGCGTGTCCGGTCTCGTCGACGACGACGGCCGAGCGCGACGCCAGCCAGCGATAGCGACCGTCCGGGAGGCGCACCCGGAACTCGTACGACGTGGCGAGGTCGCTCTTTCCCGCGTCGCTCAGCGAGTCGAGCAAGAACGGAAGGTCGTCGGGGTGGACCATCGCGATGCGTTGCTCACGAGGCGGCACGCCGTCGGCAGAAGTCATTCCGCGCAGCTCGAACATGCGCTCGTCCCAGCGCAGGTTGTCGCCGGCCATCGTCGTTTCCCACATGCCGAGGCCGGCGTGTCGGGTGATGAACGCGGCACGGCGGCTGGCCTCGCGCAGGGCGTCGATTGCCTCGTGGCGTTCGGTCACGTCCATGGCCACGCCGACGACGCGGCGGTGACCGGTGACGCCGTGGTCGACGTCGGCGCGCAACACCATCCAGCGCACGCTGCCGTCGCGCCGGAGGATTCGGAAATCGCTCTCGAACGGCCCGTCGCCGTGGGCCAGATAGTTGCGCGAGACCGAGCGCGTGCGCTCGCGGTCGTCTGGGTGCACGGCCTCGGCGATCCAGCGGTCGAACGTCGGCACCTGCGGAGGCTCGAAGTGATCGAAGAGCACGAACATCTGCGCGTTCCAGTCGGTCTGCAGCGGCGTGATCGACGCCGTCCAGATGCCGACGCCGGCCGCCCGCGACGCCGCGTCGAGCCGGCGCGCCAGCTCCTCGGCGTGGCGCAGGTGCTCGATCCGCTCGGTCATGTCGAGGGCGACACCGAGGAAGGCGCGCGGCCGACCGGCTTCGTCGCGCTCGACGACGCGGCGCGTCAGCACATAGCGCCAGCTGCCGTCCGCGCGGCGGTAGCGCGTCTCGATGTCGACCGGCTGACCGCTCGCGAGCGCCTGTGCCACCGATTCGACGACGGCCGGAAGATCGTCGGGATGGATGTACGAACGCACCTCGTCGAGCGAGTGGCCTTCCGGCCGCGCCGGCATGCCGAGCAGTTCGAAGCCCTTGTCGCTGCAGAACATGCGATCGCTGCGCAGGTCGTGGCTCCAGATCGAGATGCGGCCGAGCTCGACCGCCATCTGAAGCTGCGTGTTGGCGCCCAGAAGTGCCCGTGCCGCTTCATACGACCCGGTGTCGTCCATCATGACCCCAAGGGCGCGGTCCGGCACGCCGTGGACGCCATTCCTGACCTCCCACTGCGAATGGATCCAGCGCACGCTGCCGTCGCTGTGGATCACGCGATAGCGCTGCGCATAGCGGCCAGCTCGACGCGTCGAGTCGGTGTACATCATGCGGGCGCGATCTTCCGGATGGATGCGCTCGATGGCGGCCTCGTGGCTCGGCGTGCCGTCTTTCGGATCGACGCCCCAGAAGCCGAAGACGTGATCGTCCCAGTGGCCCCGGCCCGACGGGATCTCGCGTTCCCAGATGCCGAGACGGCCGAACTCCTGGGTCGTTTCGAGCAGCTCGCCCTGGCGCCGGTACTGCCGCGCGAGATGATGCGCGGCAGTCACGTCGCGCAACGTCCAGAGCAGCTGGCCGCCGACCGATTGAACCCTGGCGTCGACCCAGAACTCGGCGCCGTCCTTGCCCTTCATGCGCAACTCGCCGGCCTCACGGGGCGGTGCCGCCAGCATGCCGCCGAGTGCCAGTCGGGCCTGCGTGCCGGCCGGGCCAGGGGGCGTGAAGGCGAGCAGCGAGTGGGCCAGGCTGCCGGCCATAAAGCCGGTCGCTTCGACGAAGGCGACGTTGGCCCAGGCCACGGTGCCGATGGCGTCGGTCACGGCGATCAGGTCGCTGACCTGGTCGACGAGTGCGCGCAGCAGGCTGCCGGGCGGCTCGCT
>JAYTYH010000286.1:0-2648 GCA_043742485.1 Rhizobacter sp. | reverse complement strand
CCGCTCGGCCGGATAGGCGACGACGACCTTGCCGCGGCCACGGGCCGAAGTGGTGGTAGCGAACTCGACGGCAGCTCGGACCGCCTCGACGCGGATGTCCTTGCTCGGTTTCTTCTTCTTGCCGGAGCCGCCATCGCTGCCCTCTTCACCCTCGCCGGCAGCCGACCAGCCGAGTGCTTCGCGCAAGGCCTCGGGCACCAACACGAGCAGATCGGGATGCGACCGGGCGCGGACAAGCCGGCAGCTCGCACAGGCGCCGCAGGGCCGAAGCGCCAACGGAACCGACGATTCCTCGCACAGCCAGGCCTGACCCAGCGCCAGCCCCAGCTCGAACTGGCCGACGCCGCGCGGCCCGTGTACGAGCAAGGCGTGCGCAGTCTGCGTCTCCAGCGTCCGTCGCAGCGGCGCGGCGAGCCAGGGCAGCGGCACGGTTGCCTGCGATTCAGCTGCCATGCCGCAGCCCTTCTTCGATCTGCCCGGCAACGTCGACGCGGTCCTGGGCCGCGTCGATGCGAACGAAGCGATCCGGCTCCGCCGCCATGCGGGCCAGATAGCCATCGCGGACACGCGCGAAGAAGGCGACGTCCTCGGCCTCGAAGCGGTCGGCGGCGCGCGCCTGGGCACGACGCTTTGCCGCGAGCTCGGGACCGATATCGAACCAGAAAGTGAGGTCGGGGCGCAGACCGCCGTGGACCCAGGCCTCCAGCGTGGCCAGCGTCTCCAGGCTCTGGCCGCGACCGTAACCCTGGTAGGCGAAAGTGGCGTCGGTAAAGCGATCGCAAAGGACCGTGTCGCCTCGCTCGAGCGCTGGCGCGACGACGCGCTCGACGTGATCGCGCCGCGCCGCGAAGACGAGCAGAGTCTCCGTGACGCCGCCCATCGACTCGTGGAGCACGAGCTCGCGCAGCTTCTCTGCGAGCGCCGTGCCGCCTGGCTCTCGCGTGCAGACGACTCGCTCGCCACCGGCGCGCAACGCGGTGGCGAGTGGTTCTATGTGGCTCGACTTGCCGGCGCCGTCGATGCCCTCGAAGGTAATGAACCGGCCTTTCACGGTGGGCTCTTGCGCTGGAATCGGTTCACTGCTCGATTGTGATCGGCCAAAGTTTCGCTGAACTCGCTGCTGCCGTCGCCGCGAGCGACGAAGAACAGCGCCTTCGTCGGCTCCGGGCGCACCGCCGCGAGCAACGATGCCTTGCCTGGAATCGCGATCGGCGACGGTGGAAGGCCGACGCGTGTGTAGGTGTTGTAGGGCGTGTCGGCGAGCAGGTCACGCTTGCGGAGGTTGCCGTCGAATGTCGAGCCGAGCCCGAAGATCACGGTCGGGTCGGTCTGCAGAGGCATGCCGATCCGCAACCGGTTGATGAAGACACCGGCGACGAGGCCACGGTCGCCGCCGACGCCGGTTTCCTTCTCGACGATGGAGGCCAATATGAGCGCATCGTCGGCGCTGCGCAGCGGCGTTGCAGGGTCGCGCTCCTGCCACGCTTCGGCCAAGCGCTTCTGCATCGCACGGTAGGCACGCACGAGCACGGCGAGGTCGGTCGAGCCTTTGCTGTAGGCATAAGTGTCGGGATGAAACCGCCCTTCCGGCGACACGCCCGGCGCGCCGATCGCCGCCATCACGGCAGCGTCGGTCATCGCTGCCGTCACCGGCTTCAGCGCTTCGGCATGGCTCAGCTCGGCGCGAATCTGGCGGAAGGTCCAGCCTTCGTTGAGGCGCACGACCGCCAGCGTCTCGTCGCCGCGCACCATCTTTTCGAGCAACGAGCGCGGCGTCGTGCCGGTGCCGGCTTCGTAGCTTCCAGCGCGGATGCGGCGCGCCTGACCCGACCATCTGAACCACTCGTAGAGAAAGAGCGGCGAGGTCTGCACGCCGGCACGAACCCAGGCATCGGCGATGACGCGTGGCGAACTGCCGGATTCGATCGAGAGCTCCACCGGATCGGCAGCCAAGGTCAGTGGCCGGTTCAACCACAGGGTCACAGTTACCGTGGCGGCAGCCGCTGCGACGATCACGAGTGCCAGAGCGGCGAACAGAAAACGAGGTGTCTTCATCGCGAAACGCGCCCCGTGCGGGCATCGATGCCCAACTCGAACGGCGTCATGGCGGCTGATGATAATGGCGCATGAACGCATCGATCACGCTCGACGGCAGCTGCCGGATCGAAGACCTCGGCGTCATCCGCGCCGAGGGCCCGGACGCTGCAGCGTTCCTCCAGGGTCAACTCACCAACGACGTCCTGAAGCTCACCGAATCGCGCGCCCGGCTCGCTGGTTTCTGCTCGGCCAAAGGACGTTTGCAGGCCACGTTCGTCATCTGGCGGGGCGGTTCGGAAACGATCTATCTCGCCTGCCCGACGAGCTTGCTCGCGGCGACGATGAAGCGCCTGTCGATGTTCGTGATGCGCGCCAGATGCAAGCTGATCGACGCGAGCGCCGAGATCAAGCTTTATGGGCAAGTTGGCCGCAGTGCCGCAGTAGCACTCGCCGACGCTGCGGTCTGGGACAAGCGCGAGCTCGCCGCCGGCACCGTCGTCCGGCTGCCGGATGCCGAAAAGTTGCCTCGCGTCCTCGTCGCCGTGCCGGCGGGCTCGGGAGATGCGTTCCACGTGGAGCCCGCCCTGTCGGTCGACGCCTGGCGCTGGCTC
>JAYTYH010000285.1:0-10549 GCA_043742485.1 Rhizobacter sp. | reverse complement strand
CCGCCGATCCCGGCCAGCGATGCCCGGGCCCGCCTTCTGCCTGCCCTGCAGGGCCGCCTCGATCGCCTCGGCGACGACCTGCGGCGCATCCATCGCCTGCTGCGCGGCGAGCTCGAGCCGCTGCCGCTCACGCATGCGCAGCTGCAGCGCTTCGTGGCGCCCGAAGGCTGGCCGATCCGGGCCTTGCAGCCGCACTGGCGCCGCGATTCGCTGGTCCTCCGCCACGCCATCCGGATGGCGCTGGCGCTGACCACGGCCTACGCCATCGGCGTGGCGTTGCCGTGGGGCTCGCATCCGTACTGGCTGGTCCTCAGCGTCGCCGTCGTGCTGCGTGGCAGCCTCGGCGACACCCTGGCGCGGCGCAACGGCCGCGTCGTCGGCACCGTGCTCGGCTGCCTGCTCGTGGTTGCCTTCGCGCGCGTACCCTCGGCGGCGTTCCAGGGCGGCGTGTTTCTCGTCGCCCTCGGCACCGCCCACGCCTTCGTCATCCAGCGCTACTGGCTGACGGCGACGGCGGCGAGCGTGATGGCGCTGCTGCAGTCGCACCTTGTCAACCCGGCCGGCGGCTTCGCGATCGCCGAACGCATCGCCGACACCTTTCTCGGCGCGGCGCTGGCCTGGTCCTTCAGCTACGTGCTGCCGTCGTGGGAGCGCCGCAATGTGCCGCAGGCGATCGCCCGAGTCCTGCGCGAGCTGAACGCCTACGCCGCCCACTCGCTGCGGGCCGGCTCGGGCGACGCCATCGAGGAACGCATGGCGCGGCGCACCGCCTACGAGTCGCTGTCGGCCCTCGGCGCGGCGCTGCAGCGAAGCCGCGTCGAGCCGAAAGGTGTGCGCCTACCGGTCGCGCAGATCGCCGCATTGCTCGACCACGGCGAGCGCTTCATGGCCCACCTGTCGCTGGTGCGCCATTCGCTGGCACGGCTCGAAGGCGCCTCCGAGCTGGCGCGCATCGAGTCGGCCCTCGCCGCGACGGTGGCCGCGATCGGCCGGCATTTCGCGCCGATCACCGCAACGGAACGAGGCGGCGGCCAGGCCATTGCCGACGACGCGCCTGTGGCCGACGAGCTCGATGTGCTGCCTGCCCATCCGCCGATCCACGACATCGTGCCGTGGCTGCAGCGCCGGCTCGCGCAGATGGTGGCCGAGGCCGCAGCGATCCGGAGCGCGGCGAGGCAGAGCGGTGCCACCTGAGGCCGCCCCTGTGCAATCCCTACACTCCGAGCCCCGACCTGCCAAGGACCACACCGTGACCGACGCGCTCGCCATCCGCATCCATCCGCACGACGACGTCGTCATCGCCCGCCACCAGCTCGTCGGCGGCACCCGGATCGAGAGCGAGGGCATCACCGTCTCCGGCCTGGTGCCGCCGGGCCACAAGGTGGCGACGAAAGCGATCGCCGCCGGCGCGCCGGTGCGCCGCTACGACCAGATCATCGGCACCGCGAAGGTCGCCATCGCGGCCGGCCAGCACGTTCACACGCACAACCTCGAGTTCGCCGCCTTCGCGCGCGACTACGCGGCGGCGAGCGGTGCCCGGCCGACGGCCTACGCCGCCGAGCCGGCCAGCTTCGACGGCATCGTCCGCGCCGGCGGCCGCGTCGCGACGCGCAACTACATCGGCATCCTGACCTCGGTGAACTGCTCGGCCACGGTGGCCCGCGCCATCGCCGATCACTTCCGCCGCGACACCAACCCGCGCGCGCTCGAGCGCTTCCCGAACGTCGACGGCGTCGTCGCGCTGACCCACGGCGCCGGCTGCGCCACCGCCAGCGACGGCGAGCCGCTGCAGGTGCTGCGGCGCACCCTCGGCGGCTACGCGCGCCACCCCAACTTCGCCTCGGTGATGGTGGTCGGGCTCGGCTGCGAGACCAACCAGATCAACGGCATGCTGGAACAGGAAGGCCTGGCGACCGGAGCCCAGCTGCATGCCTTCAACATCCAGGAAACCGGCGGCACGAAGAAGACGGTGGCGCACGGCATCGAGCTCGTCGAGTGGCTGCTCGAGGAGGCCAACCGCGCCGTGCGCACGCCGGTGCCGGCGAGCCACATCACCGTCGGCCTGCAATGCGGCGGCTCCGACGGCTACTCTGGCATCAGCGCCAACCCGGCCCTCGGCGCGGCGGTCGATCGCCTGGTGCGCCACGGCGGCACCGCCATCCTGTCCGAGACGCCCGAGATCTACGGCGGCGAGCACCTGCTGACGCGGCGCGCCGTCACGACCGACATCGCCGACAAGCTGCTCGGACGCATCCGCTGGTGGGAGCGCTACTGCGAGCGCAACGACGCCGAGATGGACAACAACCCCTCGGCCGGCAACAAGGCCGGCGGCCTCACGACCATCCTCGAGAAGAGCCTCGGCGCCATCGCCAAGAGCGGCACCACCAACCTCGTCGACGTCTTTGAATACGCGCAGCCGGTGACGGCGAAGGGCCTCGTCTTCATGGACACGCCGGGCTACGACCCGGTCTCCGCCACCGGCCAGGTCGCCGGCGGCGCCAACCTGATCTGCTTCACGACCGGCCGCGGCTCGGCCTACGGCTGTGCACCGTCACCGTCGCTCAAGCTCTCCACCAACACCGCGCTCTGGCTCAAGCAGGAAGACGACATCGACATCAATTGCGGCGAGGTCGTCGACGGCACGGCGTCGATCGACGCGATGGGCGAGCGCATCTTCCGGCTCATGCTCGAGACCGCGTCGGGTCGCAAGACCAAGAGCGAAGTCCACGGCTACGGTCAGAACGAGTTCGTGCCCTGGGCGCTCGGTGCGGTGATGTAGGGCAGCGCGGCAGAAGCGCCGCGCATGCGTGCCACCCGGAGCCGACGCCATCGTGGCGAGACGACGGCACACGTCATTCCCGCAACTCGATCCAGGCCGGCGCGTGGTCGCTGGGGTTGTCGCGGCCGCGCATGTCGCGGTCGACACCGGCACGAAGCAGGCGCGGCGCCATGCCGTCGCTCAGCAGCAGGTGGTCGATGCGCATGCCGGCATCACGGCCGAAGCTGTCGCGAAACACGCTCCAGAAGGTGTAGACGGGGTCGGCCGGGTGCAGGGTGCCGATGGCGTCGGTCCAGCCTGTCGCCAGGAGCCGCTGGTAGGCCGCACGCGGCTCCGGTTGCAGCAGCGCGTTCTTCAGCCAGGAACGGGTGTTGTAGATGTCGGCGACGGCGTCGGTCGGCACGACGTTGTAGTCGCCGGCGAGCACCACCGGATGGCCGCCCGCGGCGAGCTCGCCGGCATGCGCGATCAGGCGCTCGAACCAGGCCTGCTTGTAGTCGAACTTCGGCCCGGGCTGCGGGTTGCCGTTGGGCAGGTAGAGCGACGCGACGACGATGCCTGCCACGGCCGCTTCGAGGTAGCGGCTCTGGGTGTCGGCGGCATCGCCGGGCAGCGTTCGCCGCAGCTCGATCGGCTCGCGGTCGCGGGCGAGGATGGCGACGCCGTTCCAGCTGCGCTGGCCGACCCGCAACGAGCCGTAGCCGGCGGCGTCGATGGCGGCCTCGGGAAAGTCGGCGTCGGTCGACTTGAGCTCCTGCAGGCAGACGACGTCGGGCTGCGTGTCGGCGAGCCAGCCGAGCAGCAACGGCAAGCGGCGGTTGATGCCGTTGATGTTCCAGGTGGCGACCCGCACGGAGCGCGGATCTAGATGCGGCGCAGCAGCCGCGGCACGACGAATCGAAGCGCCAGCACCACCGCGACGCCGGTGCCGAGGTCGGCCCACGACGACGGCTGCGGCGCCTCGGCCGGGCGTGCCGCCGGCACATCGTCGGCAGCGGCAGCGACGCGCCCGACTTCGGCCGCCGCAGCGCCGCTCCTGCTCGGCGCCGCCTCGGCGGCCGCCACCGGCGTGGCCTGGGCGACATCGTCGCGACGCGAGCCGAAGGTGCGGGCGTAGACCCACGTGAACTCGGCGCCGACGAGGAAGATCTGCGCCGAGTAGTAGACCCAGACGAAGACGACGACCAGCGAGCCGGCAGCGCCGAACCCCGACGCGACGCCGCTCTTGCCGATGTAGAGGCCGATCAGGAACTTGCCGATCGTGAACAGCACTGAGGTGACGAGCGCCCCCAGCCAGACGTCGTGCCAGCGCACCCGAACCCGCGGCATGAGCTTGTAGATCATCGCGAAGACGCCGGTGGTGAGCGCGAAGCCGATGACCAGGTTGACGGCCTGGGCCAGCACCTCGAAGCCGCCGAACAGCGGTCCCCACCAGCTGCCGAGCGCCGCGATCACGGCACCCATCACCAGCGAGACCATGAGCAGGAACGCGAGGCCGAGGATCATCCCGAACGACAGCAGCCGGGTCCGCAGCAGACTCCAGAGGCCGCCGACCTTGTTGCGGGCCGGTGCCCGCCAGATGCGGTCGAGCGAGTCCTGCAGCTCGCCGAACACGGTGGTGGCGCCGAACAGCAGCACGGCGACGCCGATCACGGTGCCGGCGATGCCGTGCGAAGGCTTGCTGACGCTGGCGAGCAGGCCCTGCACTGCGGTGGCGGCCTCCTGGCCCATGAGGCCCTGAAGCTGGCCAAAAAGCTGGCCGCGCACGGCTTCTTCGCCGAACACGAGGCCCGCCACCGAGACCACGATGAGCAGCAGCGGCGCCAGCGAGAACACGGTGTAGTACGACAGGGCAGCGCCCATGCTCGGGGCGTAGTCGTCGATCCACGACGAACCCGCGCTCTTCGTGAGCGACCACCAGTCTTTGACTTTCAGCTTTGCCATGCAGCGAATCTACGCAAGGGCGCGTGCCCAGTACAGACGGCAGACACGCGATCGCGGGCGCGTCCTACGGAGCCGGCGAATGCTGTCCGGCCAGCAGGCTCGTCAGCGTGCGGGCGTTGCGCTGACCCTGGTCTTCCATGTTGTTGTTGAAGATCACGTGCGTCTGCATCGCCGTCAGCGCCAGCCGCTCGATCTTCGGCACCAGCTCGGCAAGCTCGGCGTCGGGATAGTCGTAATTGAAGCGGTCCGATGCGGAGGTCTGGCCGCGCACGGTCCAGGTCGCCGTGTTGCGGCCGTGCAGCCGCAGCAGCGCGAAGCCCGGGTGAGTCGCCTCCCAGAGCGCCGGCACGCTGTTGTGGAAGCCCTGCGGACCGTCGACCACCGTGTGGGCGGCGCCCAGCCCGCGCAGGAAGGCCAGCGTGGCGCCTGCCTGCTCGCCGGCGAACCAGCTGCGATGGCGGAACTCGACCGCACAGTCGTGGCCGGCCATGCGCGCAATGCAGTGCTCGACGGTGGCGCGGCCCGTCGCATCCGCCACGATCCAGGGCGGGAACTGGAAGTGGACGAGGCCGAGCTTGCCGGCGGCGCGCAGCGGCAGCAGCGCCTCGCGAAAGCGCGCCCACAGCTCGGTGGCGATCTCGGCCGGCAGGTCGCCGTAGAAGAGGCGCGGTGGCGGCGCCGAGGCCGCGAGCGCCGTGCGCAGGTCGGCATGCAGCACCTTGGCCTCGGTCGGGTGGCCAGTGAAGATGCGGAAGGCCTTCACGTTCATCGTGAAGCCGTTCGGCGTGCGCTCGGCCCAGAGCTGGGCCGTGGCCGGCGTCGGCATCGCGTAGTAGCTGGAGTCGACCTCGACGATCGGGAATTGCGACGCGTAGTGGCGCAGCCGCGTCTCGGCCGTGCTCGCGCCCTTCGGATAGAAACGCCCGCAGGCGATCAGCGTCTTGTCGGTCCAGGAGGCGGTGCCGACGCGAATCGTCGGCGTGCTCGCGCCCGAGATCGTCGTGGCCGGAGCGAAAAGGTCGAGGTCGAGGTCGTGTTGCGGCACAGCGCTTGCCCGGCGTGCGTATGTCCGGCGATCACTGGAAGAATTTGCTGCGGCCGGCGCGGGCGCCGGTCCCGATCAGCGTACCCGAGTTCGTGGCCGAGCTGAACCGGCGCCTGCGGGCCGACGCCTGCTACCGCGAAGGCACCCGCTTCATCGTCGCCTCGGCCGACGACACCCGGCCCGGCGGCTCGACCTGGGAAGGCCCGCAGTCGATGAAGCCGGCGGTCTACCGCATCGTCCAGGGCGCGGTCGCCGAATTCGAGGTCGAGCTGCCGTTCTTCTCTGACCGGTAGCTCCTGCCGCGAACGCGGGACAGCAGGAACAGCACCACCGCGAGGTTGACCAGGTTCCAGCCGATGCCGTTGACGAAGGCGGCGTGATACGAACCGGTGAGGTCGAACACCTTGCCCGACAGCCAGCCACCGAGGGCCATTCCCAACAGCGTGCACATGAGGACCGTGCCGACGCGGGCACCGGCCTCGGCCGGCGGAAAGTATTCGCGCACGATGATCGCGTAGGCCGGCACGATGCCGCCCTGGAACAGGCCGAACAGCGCCGAGACGATGTAGAGCGACGCCAGCGAGTCGAAGGGCAGGAACAGCAGCAGTGCCAGGCCCTGCAGCATCGAGCCGAGCAGCAGCGTTCGCAGGCCGCCGATGCGGTCGCAGATGGCACCCGAGACGAGCCGGCTGACGACGCCGCAGGCCAGCATCAGCGACAGCATCTGGGCGCCTACCGCGGCGCCGTAGCCGAGGTCGCCGCAGTAGGCGACGATGTGCACCTGCGGCATCGACATCGCCACGCAACAGGCCACGCCGGCGACGCAGAGAACTGCCTGGGCGGTGTTGAGCGAGAGCCCGAACGGCCGCATCGACGGCATCGGCGCGCCGGGCCGGGCGACGGCGGCCACCGGCGCCGTCGCCGGCCGCGGGCCGCGCATGCAGAGCGCAAGTGTGGTCATCGCCGCGGCCGAGAAGATGCCGAGCCCGATGTAGGTCTGGCGCCAGCCGACGCTCTCGACGAAGTGCTGCACGATCGGCGGCCAGATCGCGCCGGCGACGTAGTTGCCGCTGGCGCAGATGGCGACTGCGACGCCGCGGCGGCGCAGGAACCAGAGCGAGGTGTCGGCCACCAGCGGCGCGAAGCTGGCCGAGGCGCCGACCAGGCCGAGCAGCAGCCCGTGCACGATGGCAAAGGTCCAGATGCTGCCCGACAGGCCGGCCGCGACGAAGCCGAGGCCGAGCCCGCCGGCGCCGATGAGCAGCGGCAGGGCGATGCCGCGGCGGTCGGCGAGCCGGCCCATGAAGACGCCGCCGACGCCGAAGCCGATCATGAGCAGCGTGTACGGCAGCGAGGCGTCGGCACGAGCGATGCCGAACTCGGCCTGCACACTCGGCAGCACGACGGCGACGACGTACATCGCGCTGCTGCCCACCGTCATGGTCGCCAGCGCCACGGCCAGGCGCCGCCATGCGGTTGCAGAGTCGACGAGCGCGGTGAGGGTCACGCGCGACATTCTCGGCGCTCGGGTGGGCCGCGGATCAGGCGGCGCGGAGATCCTTCGCGTCGTCCACGACAACAACGTTTCAGATCAGCCGACGATCTCGGTGGCGGCTTCGTCGAGCAGGTGCTCGAGCTGATTCGGCTCGACCGGCTTCAGCAGATGGTGCCGGTAACCGGCAGCGAGGCTGCGGTCGCGGTCGGAGCGCATGCCGAAGCCGCTCATGGCGATGGCGTAGCGCGGCCGGCCGGTGCCTAGGCGGTGCATCAGGTCCCAGCCGCTGCCGTCGGGCAGTCCGATGTCCGAAATCAGCACGTCCCAGCCGGCATCGGGGATCCGGGTCAGCGCGTCGGTCACGTTCGCGGCGGAGGCCACGGTGTGGCCGAGTTGCTCGAGCAACAGGCCGAGGAGAAAGCGGGTGTCGTCGTGGTTCTCGACGATGAAGATGCGCAGGCTCGCCTTGCGCCCCGGCAGGTGCTGACCAGAGCGCGCCAGCGCGCCTGCACTCTCGTTCCCATTCATCGACCTCGTCCTTACGCCAGTGGCAGCTCCACGGTGAAGCTGGCCCCGCTGTCCCGCCCTTCACTCGCAGCAACGAGCGTGCCGTGGTGGGCGTCGACGGTGGCCTTGGCGATCGCCAGCCCGAGGCCGAGGCCGCCGAACTCGGTCGTGACCCAGGGCCCCTCCTGGGCGAACTCGTCGAAGATGGTCGGCAAGGCGGCGGGATCGATGCCGATGCCGTGGTCGACGATCTGGAAGGCGAAGCGGCCGTCGACGTTGCGCGTCTCGATGCGGATGTCGCCCTCGGCCGGCGAGAACTTGGCGGCGTTCTTGAGAAGGTTCCAGACCACCTGCTGCAGACGCTGGGCATCGCCGCTGACCATCGACCGCGGCGCGCCGAGCAGCAGGCGCAAGCGCTGGCTCCGGGAGGCGAGGTCGGCTTCGCAGATGTCGGCAGCGGCACGGATCACCTGGTGCATGTCCACGGGTTCCTGCAACAGCTCGAACTTGCCGCTCGAGATGCGCGTGACGTCGAGCAGGTCGTCGATCAGGCGCAGCTCGGCCTTGACGTTGCGCATGATCACGGCGAGCGTGCTGCGCGCCGAGGCCGGCAGGTCGGTGCTGCGGTCGAGCGCGTGCAGTGCCATCACCACCGGAGTCATCGGCGTGCGCAGTTCGTGCGAGAGGATGGCCAGGAAGCGGTCTTTCGCCTGGTTGGCGGCCTCGGCCTCAGCGCGGGCGCGGCGGTTCTCGACCAGCGCCTGTACCAGCTCGGCACGGCTGGTCTCGAGGGCAACCTGAGCCACCTGCATCACGGTCTCGTCGCGAAAGATCTTGAGAAGGCCGACGATCTCGTTGGCCTCGCCGCCGTGCATCGCCATCATCATGCCGCTGCCCCAGAAGCGGCTGCCGTCCTTGCGCCTGAGCCAGCGCTCGTCGACGGCGCGGCCCTCGGCGAGGGCAACTGAGGCCTCGCGTTCCGGAGCGCCCGCGACCCGGTCTTCCTCGGTGAAGATGACGTCGGCGCTGCGGCCCAGGATCTCTTGCTCGGCGAAGCCGAGCAACCCCTCGGCGCCGCGGTTCCAGCTCGTCACCGTGCGGTCGAGCTCCATGGCGACGATCGCGTATCCGCGCGCGTTTTCGAGCAGCAGGCGCAGCCGCTCCTCCGACTTGCGCAATGCCTGGTCGGCCTGCTTGCGCGCAGTGATGTCGAGCAGGATCGCGATCACCGCCTTCGGGTGACCGGCCTCGTCGACCATCGGCGCCACGGCGGCGCTCACCCACACGAGGCTGCCGTCGCGCCGCAGGTGGCGCTTTTCCATCTCGAAGGGCCGGCCCTCGGCGACCAGCCGGGAGAAGGCGACGCGCTCGCGGTCGCGGTCGGCCGGGTGCACCAGATCGAGCAACGGCATGCCGATGAGCTCGTTCTCGGAGGTGCCGTGGATCTCGCCGTAGCGCGGGTTGACGAAGGTGAGCCGGCCCGCGAGGTCGAGGTGGGCGACGCCGGCCGCGGCCTGGCCGACGATGGCGCGCAGCTTCGCTTCCGATTCGCGCAGTGCGACGCTGTCGCCCTTGCGCGCCGTGACGTCGAGGAAGGTGAAGACGACGCCGGCGATCCGGTCTTCGCTGTCGCGGTAGGGAAGCGCCCGCGCCAGATAGGCCTTGTCGCCGGCATGGACCTCGCGCTCGATCGACGCCAGCTCGGCCAGCACGCGGCGCGCGTCGTCGCTCATCTGCGGGTAGTCGAGCCGGCTGACGAGGTCCGAGAGCGGCCGGCCGACATCGGTGCCGATCAGGTTGAAGATCGCCTCGGCCGACGGCGTGTAGAGGCGGATGCGCAGCTGGCGGTCGAGAAAGACGGTCGCGATCGCGGTCGCGGCCATCACGTTCCGCAGGTCGGCGTTGGTGCGGCCGAGCGCGTCGACGTGGCTCTTCAGCTCGTGATTGATCGTCGTCAGCTCTTCGTTGATCGACTGCAGCTTCTCGTTGTTGGCCTTGAGCTCCAGCGTCGACACCTCGTCGCGTTCGGTGACGTCGCGCAGGTGCCAGTTCAGGTCATCGCTCTGGCGGCTCAGACGCACTGCGTTGTCGCCTTCCAGGGCGCGCGCGAAGGCCGGCAGTGCGCTGGCAGCGGGCTCCTGCGCCGCACCGGCCGAGCCGCCGATACCGACCATCGTCGGCGTGCCGGTGCGAGGCACAGCAAAAACGTCTTCGAGCGCCTCGGCAGCAGCGAATTCGGCCCGGTCGGGGTCCGGCTCGATCCGGGCCTGGCCCTGCCTCAGCGTCTCGCGGTCGGGATCGTGGGGGTCGTTCATGGCGGCCGATGCGGCGAACGCAGGTCCGCGGTGCGCGGGCCGGCTGGCCAGCTGATTTCGATTCTGCTTCTGCTGACGATCGCCTTGTGTAGGGCAATGTCTCATCGGGGCCCCGTGGCCTCGGCAGCCTGCCGCGCTACGATGGCCCTACCGAGCGGGTGAGCTACAGCGACAACGTGCCATGCAAGTGATCGAGAAGGTCTTCGCGGCCATCGTGCTCCTGGCCTGCCTGTTCTTCCTGATGCGCATGTGCCTGGGCCCGGGCCGACGCGCCCGCCTCGACGAATTCGTCCGTGCCTGGCATCGACCGTGGCAGCGCAAATGGCGCGAGGCGCTGCGCAGCTCGGCCGAATCGCGCGCCGAGTCGCGCGCCGAACGAACCGCTCGCGAAGCCATCGAGCGGGCCCGTCGTACCGCCGCCGGCGGCGAATGGGACGGCAACGTCTACAAGCCGAAGTCGTTCA
>JAYTYH010000284.1:0-2088 GCA_043742485.1 Rhizobacter sp. | reverse complement strand
GACGGCGCGGGTGCTGATCAGCGGCGACATGGTGCTGCCGCGCATCTCGACCAACGTCAGCGTCGTCGACGTCGAGCCCGAGGCCGACCCGTTGACGCTCTATCTCGACTCGATCGAGCGCATGCGCGCCATCGACGCCGGTGCGCTCGTGCTGCCTTCGCACGGCCTGCCGTTCAAGGGCCTGCATACGCGCATCGACCAGCTCCAGGCCCACCACGCCGAGCGTTTCGCCGAAGTGCTGGCGGCCTGCGCCGAGGCGCCGCTGAGCGCCTTCGATCTCGTGCCGGTGCTCTTCAAGCGGGCGCTCGACCTGCACCAGATGACCTTCGCGATGGGCGAGTCGATCGCGCACTGCCATGCGCTCTGGCTGGTCGGCAAGCTGCACCGCGAGATCGACGCCAACGGCGTGATCCGCTTCCGGACAGCGCCCTAGCCGCGAGCCCCACCGCGCCGGGCGGGCGCTCAGGCCTGCACGGCATCGTCGCGCAGGCGCTTGCGGATGTCTTCGTAGTCGGGCACGACCGATCGCACCACGGCCCAGAAGCGCTCGCTGTGGTTCATCTCGCGCAGGTGCGCCAGCTCGTGGGCGACGACGTAGTCGATGGTCGCCGGCGGGTGGTGAATGAGGCGCCAGTTCAGGCGCACGGCGCCGGTGGCGCTGGCACTGCCCCAGCGCGTCTGCGCCGACGACAGCGACAGCCGCGTGACGCGGACGCCGAGCCGTTCTGCGAAGTGCGCCGAGCGCGCCGCGAAGACGCGGCGCGCCTCGCGCTGCAGCCAGCTCTGCACGGCGTCGCGCAGGCGCTCCTCGGCAGCGTCGCGGGGCAGGCCGACGTGGAGCGTGCGCGATGGCTCGGCGCCAGCGTCGTCGCCGCCCATGCCGGCGTTGCCTTCTTCGAGCACGACCTCGCCGGCGGCCAGGCCGTGGCGGGCATCGAGCACGATCGTCAGCGGCCGGCCGAGATAGGAGATGGTGGCGCCGTCTCGCCAGACGACGCGGGCGGCTTCGGTGCGGGCGGCGCGCTCGCGCTGCTCGGCCAGCTTGGCGACGATCCAGCCGGCCTTCTCGCGCACGGCGGCGTCGATCTCGCGCAAGCCGACCCATTTCGGGGCGCTGACGACGAGGCCGTCGGCACCGACGACGAAGCCGATCGAGCGGCGGCGCGAGCGGCGCAGCGCGTAGTGGACGGTGTGGCCTGCGAGCAGCGCCGAGCGCGTGGCGCGCGGGTGGCGCGACGGCACCGAAACTGGCTCGGGTTCAGGTGGCGCCGACGTGGGCGGTGGCTCGCCTTGCGCCGGGGCGGGCGCCTCGTCGAACAGGCCACGCTGCAGGGCATCGACGAAGCGCCGGCGCAAGCTCTGCACGAAGCCGGTCACGTGCTGCTCTCAGCTCGGCGCCGTGCTGCCGGCAGCCGGCATCGCGCCCGGTCCGGTGGCCGCATAGGCCTGCGGATCGAGGCGGCGCATCTCGGCCTCGATCCAGGCCTCGACCTCGCGCATCAGCTCGTCGGCCTTGCGACCGGTGGAAGCGATGGGCTTGCCGATCGAGACATCGACGACACCGGGCCGCAGCACGAAGCTCTTTCTCGGCCAGCAGCGCGCCGAGGTCACGGCGATCGGCACGACCGGGTGGCCGGTCTCGATCGCCAGCCGCGTGGCGCCGACCTTGTACGTGCCTTTGCCGCCGCGCTCGGCGCGGGTGCCTTCGGGAAACATGATCACCCAGTTGCCTTGCGCCATGTAGCGGCGGCCCTGCTCCGCGACCTTGCCCCAGGCTTCGGTGCGCTTGCTGCGGTCGATGTGGATCAGGTCCATGCGCGCCATCGCCCAGCCGAAGAACGGGATGTAGAGCAGCTCGCGCTTGAACACGTAGCAGAGCGGCTTCGGCATCAGCATCGGGAAGGCGAAGGTCTCCCACGTCGACTGGTGCTTGGGGCAGAGCACGACCGGTGAATCCGGCAGCCGCTCGAAGCCGTGCAGGCGCCACTGCACGCCGCAGATGACGCGGGCGGCGCGGATCGACAGGCTGAGCCAGCCGGCGAAATACCAATAGAGCTTCGGCCCGCGCACGAAGATCGAATAGACGAG
>JAYTYH010000283.1:0-16090 GCA_043742485.1 Rhizobacter sp. | reverse complement strand
ACCCTGTGGGTGGCGGTGCGGGTCGATGCCGAAGGCAGGGTCTCGGCGCTTCCCGGCGCGACCCGGGTCGCCACCTCGAACCGGGCCTCGCTCTGGCGGGTGCCGGCGGCGTCGTGCCCGGCAGCCACCGCCTCGGCGCCATGACCGACACAGCGACGGCTCCGAGCGCGGAAAATGAGCCGATGAACGGGCTTCCCTCCTCCTTCGGCGAGCGACTGGCGTCGCCGACGATCAGTTGCGTGCTGCCGGCCTTCAACGAAGGCCGCAGCCTGCCCGCCTTGCTGGCCCAGCTTCGCGACGAGCTGAACCCGCGCTTCGCGCGCTGGGAGGTCGTCGTCGTCGACGACGGCAGCAGCGACGACACCGCGGCGGCCATCGCGCCCTGGCTCGCCGGCGGAGCCGGAGGCGGCAGCGTCCGCTACGTCGCCCTGTCGCGCAACTTCGGCAAGGAGGCGGCGCTGACTGCCGGCATCGACCGGGCCCGCGGCGATCTCGTGCTGCTGATGGACGCCGACCTGCAGCATCCGCCGGCCCTCATCGGCGACATGGTGGCGGCTTGGCGCGACGGCGCCGACATGGTCTACACGGTGCGGTCAACGCGCGGCGACGAGTCGCTGCTGAAGAAGCTCGGCACCCACCTGTTCTACCGCATCGTCAACGCCGGCTCGCCGGTGCCCATCCCGGCCAACGCCGGCGACTTCCGGCTGCTCGACCGCAAGGTCGTCGATGCCTTGAAGAGCCTGCCCGAGCGCAACCGGTTCATGAAAGGCCTGTACGCCTGGGTCGGCTTTCGCTCCGTCGCAGTCGCCTACGAGCCGCACCAGCGCCATGCCGGCGACAGCTCGTTCTCGATGCGCAGCCTGTCGCGCCTGGCCGTCACCGGTGTCACCGCCTTCACCAACACGCCGCTGCGCCTCTGGAGCGCGGTCGGCGCCACCATCGCCGTCTGCTCGCTGCTCGGCGGCGCCTGGATCGTCGTCGAGCACTTCACCACCGGCGACAGCGTTCCCGGCTGGGCGACGCTGGCCGTGAGCGCGATGTTCTTCAGCGGCGTGCAACTGTTGTCGATCGGCATCCTCGGCGAGTACGTCGGCCGCATCTTCGACGAGGTCAAGCAGCGGCCGGTCTACGTCGTCGGCCACGACAGCGGCGCCCCCGCCGGGCGCGAGGCAGCGCCACCGTGGTAGCCGCGGATGCGGTCGCGACCTGCAGCCGCGTCCTCGCGATCTGCGCCGATGACATCGGCCTGGCCGACGGTGCCGCCGAGACCGCGCTCGAGCTCGCCGCCGCCGGCCGGTTGACCTCGGCGTCGTGCGTGAGCACCGGCCCGTTCTGGCGCCGCGACGGCGCGCAGTTCTCGCCGCATGGCGGCGACTTCGGGACCCCGATTCGCCTCGAGCTCGGCCTGCACTTCAACCTGACCGAAGGCGTGCCCGCGAGCCGTTCGCTTGCCGCCCATTGGCCGACGCTGCCCGGCCTCGGCCGCCTCATCGCCCTGGCTCACCTCGGCGCCCTACCGCTGACAGCGATCGCCGACGAGTGGCAGGCCCAGGCCGACGCCTTCGCCGAGCGCGTCGGCCGCGAGCCCGACTTCATCGACGGCCACCAGCACGTCCATCACCTGCCCGGCGTGCGCAGCATCGTTCTCGACGGCGCCCGGCGTTTTCGGGTCGCACCGGCGATCCGCAGCACCGGCCGCCTCGCCGGCCCCGGCGCGGCGTTCAAGCGGCGCGTGATCGAGGCGACCGGCGGCCGCGCCCTCGAAGCGGCGTTGCGGGCGCGGGGCTTCCGCCACAACCGCGTCCTGCTCGGCGCCTACGACTTCCGCGGCGATTACCGCCACCATGTCGTCGGCTGGCTGGCGGCGGCGCCGGCCGAAGGCGGGCTGCTGTTCTGCCATCCCTCGACGGCCGCCGCTGCAGGCGCGAACGACGGCAGCGATGCCATCGTCGGCGCGCGGCGCCGCGAAGCCGCCTACTTCGCCAGCGCCGAGTTCGGCGCCGACCTCGCCGCCGCCGGCGTCAGTCTCGGCCCGGCCTGGGCGACGCGAAGCTCCAGCGCCGATTGATCTCGAAGGTGACCAGCATGGCGAGCAGGGTCGCCACCGCCTGCGCCAGGAGGTAGTGCACGCCGAGCCGGTCGCCCACGGCGACCAGCGCGAAGCTGAGCGCAGCGCCGATCGACGCTGTCGCCTGGAAGCGCAGCCACGATCCGAACGTGACCGCGGCTGGTCGGAAGGTGTAGCGGGCATTGAGCACGAAGGCGACCTGGGCTCCGACCCAGGCACCGAGCGCAGCGGCCAGCGGCGGCGCCAGTAGCGCGTTCTCGACCAGCGCCGTCAGCAGAAGGTAATGCGCGGCCGTGGCGGCGGCGCCGACCGAGGCATAGCGGAGCAGTTGGGAACGCGTCGGCACAGCGGATGAAATACTAGCCGTATGCAGCCGCCGAGCCCTCGCCCGCAGCGCATCGTCGTCGGCCTGTCGGGCGGCGTCGATTCGGCCGTCACCGCCTGGCTGCTCAAGCGCGCCGGCCACGAGGTCGTCGGCATCTTCATGAAGAACTGGGAAGAAGACGACGACGACGACGCGTACTGTTCGTCGCGCCAGGACTTCATCGACGCCGCCAGCGTCGCCGATGTCATCGGCATCGAGCTCGAGCACGTCAATTTTGCCGCCGACTACAAGGACCGCGTCTTCGCCGAGTTCCTGCGCGAGCACCGCGCCGGCCGCACGCCGAATCCCGACGTGCTCTGCAACGCCGAGATCAAGTTCAAGGCCTTTCTCGACCACGCGGTCCGTCTCGGCGCCGAGCGCATCGCGACAGGTCACTACGCCCGCGTTCGCGAAGCGGCGGCCGGCCGCTTCGAATTGCTGAAGGGGCTCGATGCCAGCAAGGACCAGAGCTACTTCCTGCACCGGCTCGACCAGTCGCAGCTCGCGCGCACGCTGTTTCCGATCGGCGAACTCGAGAAAATCGAGGTGCGCCGCATCGCCGCCGAGATCGGCCTGCCGAACGCGAAGAAGAAGGACTCGACCGGGATCTGCTTCATCGGCGAGCGGCCGTTCCGCGCGTTCCTGAACCGCTACCTCGCCCACACGCCGGGCGCCATCGAGGACGACCGTGGCCGCACCATCGGCGAGCACGTCGGCCTCTCGTTCTACACGCTGGGCCAGAGGAAGGGCATCGGCATCGGCGGCGTCAAGGAGCGCGGTGAAGGCCCGGGCGGCAGCGCGCACGCGCCGTGGTTCGTGGCCCGCAAGGACCTCGCCCGCAACGTGCTGCAGGTGGTGCAGGGCCACGACCACCCGTGGCTGCTCGCGAGCCGGCTCTTCGCCGCCGACGCGAGCTGGGTCGCGGGCACGCCGCCGCGGCCCGGGCGCTGCGCCGCCAAGACGCGCTACCGGCAAGCCGACGCGCCGTGCGACCTCCTCGCGGCCGGTGCCGGCGGCACGCTCGAACTGGCCTTCGACGCGCCGCAATGGGCGGTGACGCCGGGCCAGTCGGCAGTGCTCTACGACGGCGAAATCTGTCTGGGCGGTGCCGTCATCGACTCCGGCGCGCCCGGCGGTGCATGACAAGCGCCGCATCTCGCGCTATGTTTCGCTGTTCCTCATACGGCTTGACCGAACCGGGCATCACACCATGCGCATCACCTCCTGCCTGACCCTCGTCGCCGCGGCCCTGATCCCGGCCGCCGCCGAAGCCAACTGCTACACCGTCTACGACGCCCAGAACCGGCTCAGCTACCAGTCGAACGTGGCCCCGATCGACCTCTCGATCCGCATCTCCGACGCCATGCGCACGCGCTTTCCGTCGGGCTATCTGGTCATGATCCCGGACGAATCGGCCTGCCGCGAATTCCGCTCGGGCAGCAGCGTGCGACCGCGCTTCGACAACCTCGGCATGACCAACTCGACGCCGAACGAGCAGCTCATGCAGGCGTCGCCGCTGCTGCGAAACACACGCTCGACCGAATACGGCGCTGCGGTCTCGGGCGCCGCGGCCAACGACATCGCCACGCGCGAGGCGGTGCGCACCGGCACCAGCCTCGGCATCAAGCGCGAAGCGGCGCCCGCACGGCCCTGAGTCGCCGCGGTCGGCGCATCGCCGACACTTGGCTGATGTACCTGCCCGCCCACTTCGCCGAATCGCGGCGTGACGTGCTCGAGGCCTTCGTTCTCGCGCATCCCTTCGGCCTCCTGTTGACACAAAGCGGCAGCGGCCGGCTCGAGGCCGACGGCGTGCCCTTCGTGCTCGACCCCGACCCGGCCGGCGGCCCCGGCATCCTGCGCGCCCACGTCGCGCGCGCCAACCCGGTCTGGCACAGCGCCCGTGCTGATGCCGAGTCGCTGGTCGTCTTCCAGGGCCCGCACGCGTATGTCTCGCCCGGCTGGTACGCGAGCAAGGCCGAGCACGGCAAGGTCGTGCCGACCTGGAACTACATCGTCGTGCATGGCCGCGGCAGCGTGCGGGCGATCGAAGACCCGGCCTGGCTGCACGCGTTCGTGACGCGCCTGACCGACCGCCACGAGGCGGCCCGGCGCGCGCCCTGGGCCGTGGCCGATGCGCCTGCGCAATTCATCGCCACGATGGTGGGCGCGATCGTCGGCATCGAGATCGTGCTGAGCTCGCTGACCGGCAAATGGAAGGTGAGCCAGAACCGCTCCAGCGCCGACCGCGCCGGCGTCGGTCGTGGCCTCGTGGAAGACAGCGCCGGTGCCGGCCAGGGCAGCGCCCGCGAGGAACTCGCGGCGGCAGTGCTTGGCCACACCGGGGCGACGTGATGGCGGTCCGGGGCAACGTCGAGGCCCGGCTCGGCATGTGGCGCGGTGCCGGCCGGGCGGCGCTCTTCGCCGCTGCGGCAATCGCGATCACGCCGGCGTGGTCGGCATCGGCCCCGTTCGAAGACACCATCGCCCAGCGCGTGCTCGCCTGCACCGGCTGCCATGGCCGCGAAGGCCGGGCCGCCGCCGACGGCTACTACCCGCGCATCGCCGGCAAGCCGGTCGGCTACCTCCTCAACCAGCTGCGCAATTTTCGCGACGGCCGCCGCCACTACGAGCTGATGAGCGGCCTGCTGGCACCGCTCGGCGACGACTACCTGCGCGAGATCGCCAGCCATTTCGCCTCGCTCGACCTGCCCTACGCGCAACCGTTGCCGGCCACGGAAACGGCCGCCGTCCGCGCCGCCGGCGAGGCGCTCGTGACGCAAGGCGACGCCGCCCGCGGCCTGCCCGCCTGCACGTCGTGCCATGGCGCAGCGATGACCGGCAGGGCGCCCTTCATTCCCGGCCTGCTCGGCCTGCCGCGTGACTATCTCAACGGCCAGCTCGGCGCCTGGAAGAACGGCAAGCGGCATGCGCAGGAGCCCGATTGCATGGCCACCGTGGCAGAGCGGCTGACGCCGGCCGACATCGGCGCCGTCTCGGCCTGGCTGGCGGCGCAGACGGTCCCGACCCTGGCGAAGCCGGCGCTCGGCGCCGCTGGTGCCAAGCTGCCACTGACCTGTGGCAGCGTCGTAGATGCACCGCTGCCCGACCCGCTCGCAGTGAGCTCTGGGGCAAGCGCGGCGGCGGTGCGGCGATGACATCGCGGCGCGCCGCCTGGGCCGTCGGTGCGCTTATCGCGCTCGTTGCCGTCGTGCTGGCGTCGGCGGCCGCGATCGCCTGGCTGAGTGTTCGCGACACCACCCCTTCGCACAGCGGTGAGGCAGCGGCCGCCGGCAACGGCGTCGTCGGCTTGGGCGGGTACCTCGTCCGCGCCGGCAGCTGCGAGGGCTGCCACACCGACCGTGGCGGCGCCCGCTTCGCCGGCGGCCGGGCCATCGAGACGCCGTTCGGCATCGTCTTCTCGTCGAATCTCACGCCTGACCCCAACGGTCTCGGCGGCTGGAGCGGCGACGATTTTTGGCGCGCCCTGCACAACGGCCGCTCGCGCGACGGCCACCTGCTCTACCCCGCCTTTCCGTACCCGAACTACACGCGGCTGGCGCGCGCCGACGCCGACGCCATGTTCGCGTACCTGAAGAGCCTGGCGCCGGTCGTGCAGCCGAACAAGGCGCACGCCCTGCGCTTTCCATTCGACCAGCCGGCTGCACTCGCCGTCTGGCGCGCCCTCTTTTTCCGGCCGGCCAGCTTCCAGCCGGAGCCATCGCGCACGCCGGAGTGGAATCGCGGTGCCTATCTCGTCGAGACGCTCGGGCACTGCAACGCCTGCCACTCGCAACGCAACGTCTTCGGCGCCACCGCCGGCCCGCTCGATCTGGCCGGCGGCCTGATCCCGGTGCAGAACTGGTACGCGCCGTCGCTCACCGACAGCGCCGAAGCCAGCGTCGCCGAATGGCCGGTGACCGACATCGTCGCCTTGCTGAAGACCGGCGTGACAAGCCACGCCTCGGTGCAAGGGCCGATGGCCGAAGTCGTTGCCGGCTCGACACAATACCTGCGCGACAGCGACCTCGCGGCCATGGCGACGTACCTGAAGGCACTGCCGATTCGCACCGTGAACACCATCGCCACCGACGCTGGTGCCACTCCGGCCATGGCCGACGCCGGCAAGCAGCTCTACGAGACGCATTGCAGCGCCTGCCACGGCGACCAGGGCGCGGGCGTCGCCGGCGCCTATCCGCCGCTGGCCGGCAACCGCGCCGTGATGCTGACACCCGCCGTCAACCTGGTCCACGTCGTGCTTCGGGGCGGCTTCGCGCCTTCCACGGCAGGCAACCCGCGGCCGTTCGGCATGCCACCCTTCGCGACGGTGCTCACCGACGCCGAGGTCGCGTCGGTGCTGACGTACCTGCGCAGCGCCTGGGGCAACCGGGCCGCGCCGATCACGGCGCTCGACGTGAGCCGGTATCGCGGCGCGGCGAGCTAGGCCCGCCGGCCGCCGTGGCGGCGCTCAGAACGGGATGTCGTCGTCCATGTCGCTGAAGCCTGAGTTCGACTTCGCCGCCGGCCGGTTCGCCGCCGCTGCCGCCGGCCGCGATGCCGGCGCCGAGCGCTCGTAGCCACCACCCGAGCCACCGGACGCGCCAGCGCCGCCTCCGTCGTCGGCAGACGCGCCGCCACCCATGCCTTCACGGCTGCCGAGCATCTGCATCTCGGTCGCGACGATCTCGGTGGTGTACTTCTCGGCGCCGTCCTTGTCGGTCCACTTGCGCGTCTGCAGGCGGCCTTCGACGTAGACCGAACGGCCCTTCTTCAGATACTCGCCGGCGATCTCGGCCAGCTTGTCGAAGAAGACGACGCGATGCCATTCGGTGTCTTCGGTCTTGTCGCCCGAGTCCTTGTTCTTGCGCACCCGCGAGGTCGCGATGGTCACGTTGCAGACGGCGCCGCCGTTGGTCGTGTAGCGCACTTCCGGATCGCGGCCGAGATTGCCGACGAGGATGACTTTGTTGACTGAGGCCATGACAGCTCCTTGAGGGTTTCCGGGGTTGGAAAGATTATGCGGCGGGCCCTCCTCCACCGCGGCACCCGCTTGGGCTCCCTCTTCGGTCTGACAACCGTTCCGGATCGCCATCGCACCGGCCACGCCGGGGCCAGCAATTAACATCCCGGCCTTGAACGCCGCCCCGATCGCCGCCCTCGCCCCTCGCCTCGCTGCCGAGCCGCTGGCGGTGCTGCGCGAGGTCTTCGGCTACGAGTCGTTCCGCGGTGCGCAGGACGAGGTCGTAGCCCACGTCGTGGCCGGCCACGACGCGCTGGTGCTCATGCCCACCGGCGGCGGCAAGAGCCTGTGCTACCAGGTGCCGGCGATCGTTCGCCACCGCGAAGGCCGCGGCGTCGCGATCGTCGTCAGCCCGCTGATCGCGCTCATGCACGACCAAGTCGGCGCCCTCGAGGAAGCCGGTGTCCACGCCGCCTTCCTCAACTCGACACTCGACAGCGAAGCGGTGGCCCGCATCGAGCGCGAGATGATGAGCGGCCGCCTGGTGCTGCTCTACGCCGCGCCCGAGCGGATTGCGACGCCGCGCATGCTGGCGCAGCTCGATTCGCTGCACGAGCGCGGCCTGCTCTCGCTGTTCGCCATCGACGAAGCGCACTGCGTCAGCCAGTGGGGCCACGATTTCCGCGAAGACTATTTGAAGCTCTCGGTGCTGCACGAGCGCTTCCCCGGCGTGCCGCGCGTCGCCCTCACCGCCACCGCCGACGCGCTGACCCGCGCCGACATGACCCGCCGCCTCGAGCTCGAGAAGGCGCGCCTCTTCATCAGCAGCTTCGACCGCCCGAACATCCGCTACGCCGTCGTCGAGAAGGACAACGCGCGCACGCAGCTGCTGCGCTTCATCCGCGACGAGCACGAGGGCGAAGCCGGCATCGTCTACTGCCAGACGCGCAAAAAGGTCGACGAGACCGCCGCCTGGCTCAACGACGAAGGCGTCACCGCCTGGCCGTACCACGCCGGCCTCGACGCCGCGGTGCGTCAGCGCAACCAGGACCGCTTCCTGCGCGAGGAAGGCATCGTCATGGTCGCGACGATCGCCTTCGGCATGGGCATCGACAAGCCCGACGTGCGCTTCGTCGCCCACCTCGACCTGCCGAAGAACATCGAGGGCTACTACCAGGAGACGGGCCGCGGCGGCCGCGACGGCGAACCCGCCGACGCCTGGATGGCCTACGGCCTGGCCGACGTCGTCAACCAGCGCCGCATGATCGACGAGAGCCCGGCCGCGGAGGAGTTCAAGCGCGGCCAGCGCGGCAAGCTCGACGCCCTGCTTGCGCTCGCCGAGGCGCACGACTGCCGCCGGGTGCGGCTGCTCTCCTATTTCGGCGAGCCGAGCATTCCGTGCCAGCCGTATCAGAACGCCTGCGACAACTGCCGAACCGCGCCCGCGACCTGGAACGCCACCGAGGCGGCGCGGATGGCGCTCTCCGGCATCTACCGCTTCCAGCAGGCCGGCGGCCAGCGCTTCGGTGCCGGCCATCTGATCGACGTGCTGCGCGGCAAGGCGACCGAGAAGGTGGCGCAGTTCGGCCACGAGCGCCTCAGCACCTACGCGATCGGTGCCGCCATGAGCGAGGTGCAATGGCGCGCCGTGCTGCGCCAGCTCATCGCCCTCGGCCACTTGCGCAGCGATGGCGACTACAACACGCTGGCCTTGACCGAGAGCTCGCGCGAGGTGCTGCGCGGCGAAGTCACGCTGATGCTGCGCGAGGCCAGCCCGACCAGCGGCCGGGGCGAAAGTGGTGGCAAGAGCGGAAGCAAGAAAGCACGCGGTGGCAGCCGCGCCGGCGCCGCTGCCAAGCCGCCGCCGCGCCCGCTCGACGCTGCCGCCACCGCCCGCTTCGCGGCCCTGAAAGCCTGGCGCGGCGAGGTCGCGAAGGCGCACAACCTGCCCGCCTACGTCGTCTTCCACGACGCCGCCCTGGCCGAGATGGCCGACCTGCGACCCGACTCGCTCGACGCCCTCGGTGAGATCGGCGGCGTCGGCGCGAGAAAGCTCGCAGCCTACGGCGACGAGATTCTGCGAGTGTTGCGCACGGAGTGAGCGCTTCGGGGCGCGCGAGAATTCACCCCGTTCTGCGACCCTCGCCGTACACCTTCGGATGAGGCAAGCACCGCACTGGCCATGGCCCCGACCGACCCGCCCGACGACGCGCTGATGACCGCCTACGCGAACGGCGACGCCGCCGCGTTCGAGCAGCTCTACGCGCGCCACCAGGCCGGCCTCTATCGCTTCGTGCGGCGCCTGCTCGGCACGGCTCTTTCCTCGCAGGTCGACGAGGTGTTTCAGGACACCTGGCTGCGCGTCGTTCACGCGCGCCAGCGCTGGCAGCCGCAGGGCGCCACCTTCCGCACCTGGCTGTTCACGCTCGCCCATCACCGCGTCATCGACCTGTTGCGGCGCAGCGGCCGCGAGGTCTCGGTCGATGCCTTCGAGGGCGAGGGTGACGAGCCCTGGCAGCCGCAGACGACCGACGGCGCCGCCTGGCAGCACTGGCCGGCGCCGGCCGGTGCGGCACCGCAAGGCGAGGAGCTCGCGTTCTGGCGCCGCGCCGGCGAGAAGCTGCTCGATTGCCTGGATCAGCTGCCGGTGCCGCAGCGCAGCGCCTTCCTGCTCCACCACGACGACGGCCTCGCCCTCGACGAGGTGGCGCGCGCGCTCGAGGTCGGCTTCGAGACCGCGAAGACGCGGCTGCGCTACGCGATGAGCAAGCTGCGCACGTGCATGGGCGCCTATCTCGAACCGATCGCCAAGGCGGCGCGATGAGCGAAGAACGCCCGCTTCAGGGTGCCGACGACGCCGAGCACGACGCCTGGCTGCGCGAGGCGTTGCGGCACGCGCCCGATGCGGCTGCGTCGGCACCGCTGCTGCTGCGCGACGCCATCCTGGCCGAGGCGCGAGCCGCGGTCGCCGCACCGGTCACGGCGGCGACCGAACTTCGTCCAGATTCCGGTGCCACTCCAGGCCCGGTCCGCGATGCGCTCGCCGCGCTCGCCGTTTTCTGGTCGTGGCTCGCGCGGCCGCCGGTGGCCGCCGCCTTCGCCAGCGTCATGGCGGCGACGCTGGTCGGCGTCATGTGGTGGGACCGGCCGCTCGACGAGACGATGCCGCGACCGAGCTCGCCCGCCGTCACCATCGTCGGCGTGACGTCGGCGAAGCCAGAAGCGCCGATGTCGGCCGCGCCATCGACGCTGCCAGCAACGGCAACGGCAGCGGCAGCCGCGGAGTCGCCAGCCCGTGAAGCCGCCGCGTCCGCGCTGCCACGGGCCGCGCGACCCGAGCCCCAGCCGCGCGCCAAATCGGCGCCGCCGGCGGCCGAGCGTCGACGCGAGGCCCAGCCGTTCCCTGTGCAGCGCAAGGAAGAGCGCACCGAAGCCGGCACACGGGCCGGCACCGGCGAGGCCGCGGATGCAGGCGCCTCGATGAAGAACCAGGGTGCCGACCGCGCCGCCGACGAGAAGAGGTCGTCGAATGCGCCGATGTCCGTCGCGGCGGTGCCGCCGACCGTGACTGCGCCGATGCCGATGTCCGCGCAGGCGCAAGCCGCCCTCGGCGCGGGCCGCGACGTCGCCAGCCCGCTGGCACCGTTGCGGGCCGCCCTCGCGACCGACTCCCGGCGCAAGGCGCGCAACGACGCCGAGAGCCGGGCATCGCGGGTCGACGACGCCATGCAGCGCTGGCTCGGCGAGCTCGATGCCGCCGCGGCCGGCCGCTGGCTCGGGCTCGACGGCGGTGCGGCGCGAAGCGGCAGCGTCGTGACCGTGCACATCGGTGACGCCGACGCTGCGACGCTGTGGCTCGACGGCAGCAACGTCACGCTCGAAAGCCACGCCGGCGGCAGCACCTCGGTGTGGCGCGCCGAGCTCGCCCCGGCCGCCGCCGAGCGCCTTCGACGAACGCTGCCACGCCTGCAGCGTTAAGGCTCGCGACCTTGTTGCGCAAGGCGTGCGCAGCTATCATGCTCGGTTGACTTTTTGCCACCGATGCCCGCTTCGAACACCGCCAGAAAAGACGCTCCCGCGAAGGCTTTAGAAGCCGCCAAAGCTGCAGAGGCCCCACGGCCCGCCAGCGAATTCGGCGCGCCGATGATTCGCGTGCGCGGCGCGCGCACGCACAACCTCAAGAACATCGACGTCGACATCCCGAGAAATCGGCTCGTCGTCATCACCGGCCTGTCGGGCTCGGGCAAGTCGAGCCTGGCCTTCGACACCCTTTACGCCGAAGGCCAGCGCCGTTACGTCGAGAGCCTGTCGGCGTATGCGCGGCAGTTCCTGCAGCTGATGGACAAGCCCGACGTCGACGTCATCGAAGGCCTGTCGCCGGCGATCTCGATCGAGCAGAAGGGGACTGCGCACAACCCACGCTCGACGGTCGGCACCGTCACCGAGATCCACGACTACCTGCGCTTGCTCTACGCCCGCGCCGGCACGCCGTTCTGCCCCAACCACGGCCTGGCGCTGCAGGCGCAAAGCGTGAGCCAGATGGTCGACGCCACGCTTGCCTTGCCGGCCGAAACGCGGCTGATGATCGTGGCGCCCGTCGTGCGCGATCGCAAAGGCGAATTCGCCGAGCTCTTCGAGCGGATGCAGGCGCAAGGCTACGTGCGCTTTCGGGTCGACGGCGTCACCGTCGACGCGCTCGACGTGCCGAAGCTGAAGAAGGCGGAGAAGCACGACATCGACGTCGTCATCGATCGGGTCAAGGTTCAGGAAGGCATTGAGCAGCGGCTGGCCGAGAGCTTCGAGGCGGCTCTGCGCATCGCCGAGGGCCGGGCGCTGGCCGTCGAGATCGACGGCGAAGGTGCCAGGGAGCATCTCTTCTCGAGCAAGTTCGCCTGCCCGCTGTGCGACTACTCGCTGCCCGAGCTCGAGCCCCGCCTGTTCTCGTTCAACTCGCCAGTCGGCGCCTGCCCGACCTGCGACGGTCTCGGAGTCACCACCGTGTTCGACGCCGAACGCGTCGTCGCCTTCCCTTCGCTCAGCCTGGCCAGCGGCGCCGTCAAGGGCTGGGACCGGCGCAACCCCTATACCTTCTCGCTGCTCGAAAGCGTCGCCCACCACTTCGCCTTCGACATCGACTCGCCGTTCGAAGACCTGCCGGCGGCGGCGCGCGAGGTCCTGCTCCACGGCTCGGGCAACGTCGAGGTCGAGTTCACCTACGAGGCCGAGGGCGCCCGCGGCAAGCACCGCTCGGTCAAGCGCCGCCATGCTTTCGAAGGCATCCTGCCCAACCTCGAGCGGCGCTTCCGCGAGACCGATTCGGCGGCCGTGCGCGACGACCTCGTGCGCTACCAGAGCGCCAAGCCGTGCCCGACCTGCGAAGGCACACGCCTTCGGGTCGAGGCGCGCAACGTCTTCCTCGTCGACGTCGCCGCGGGCCAGCGCGAGCCGATCTACCGCGTCGAGCACTTCACGCTGCGCGAGGCGCTGGCCTGGTTCACGGCCCTCAAGCTGCAGGGCGCCAAGGCCGAGATCGCCGACAAGGTCGTGCGCGAGATCTGCTCGCGCCTCAAGTTCCTCAACGACGTCGGCCTCAACTATCTGAGCCTCGACCGCAGCGCCGACTCGCTGTCGGGCGGCGAGGCGCAGCGCATCCGCCTGGCCTCGCAGATCGGCTCCGGCCTGACCGGCGTGATGTACGTGCTCGACGAGCCGTCGATCGGCCTGCATCAGCGCGACAACGAACGCCTCATCAGCACGCTGCGCCACCTTCGAGACATCGGCAACAGCGTCATCGTCGTCGAGCACGACGAAGAGGCGATCCGCGCCGCCGATCACGTCATCGACATGGGCCCGGGCGCCGGCATCCACGGCGGCCGCGTCATGGCCGAGGGCACGCCCGACGAAGTCGCGGCGGCGCCCGAGTCGCTGACCGGCCGCTATCTCTCGCACGTGATGCGCATCGCGCTTCCGAAGCGCCGCGCCACACCGACCGCCGACGGCTGGCTGCGCATCGAAGGCGCCCGCGGAAACAACCTCAAGGGCGTCGACGTCGCCATTCCGGTCGGCCTCATGACCTGCGTGACCGGCGTCTCCGGCTCCGGCAAGTCGACCCTGGTAAACGACACGCTCTACGCCGCCGTCGCCAAGCACCTCTACAACAGCCACGCCGAGCCTGAGGCGCACGACGCCATCGTCGGCATCGACGCCTTCGACAAGGTCATCGCCGTCGACCAGTCGCCGATCGGGCGCACGCCGCGTTCGAACCCGGCCACCTACACGGGCTTGTTCACGCCCATCCGCGAGCTCTTCGCCGAGGTGCCCTCGGCGCGCGAGCGCGGCTACGGGCCGGGCCGCTTCTCGTTCAACGTCGCCGGTGGCCGCTGCGAGGCCTGCCAGGGCGACGGCGTGCTCAAGGTCGAGATGCACTTCCTGCCCGACGTCTACGTGCCCTGCGACGTGTGCCACGGCCGCCGCTACAACCGCGAGACGCTCGAGATCCTCTACAAGGGCAAGAACATCACCGAGGTGCTCAACCTCACCGTCGAGGACGCGCACCCGTACTTCGGCGCGGTGCCGAACATCGCCCGCAAGCTGCAGACGCTGCTCGATGTCGGCCTCGGCTACATCCGCCTCGGCCAGAGCGCGACCACGCTTTCGGGCGGCGAGGCCCAGCGCGTCAAGCTCGCGCTTGAGCTCTCCAAGCGCGACACCGGCCGCACGCTCTACATCCTCGACGAGCCCACCACCGGGCTGCACTTCGCCGACATCGACTTGCTGCTGAAAGTGCTGCATGCCCTGCGCGACGCCGGCAACACACTGGTCGTGATCGAGCACAACCTCGATGTCATCAAGACCGCCGACTGGGTCGTCGACATGGGCCCGGAAGGCGGCGCCGGCGGCGGCACGGTCGTGGCTCTCGGCACGCCGGAGCAGGTCGCCGCCAACCCGGCGAGCTTCACCGGGCGCTACCTGCAGCCGCTGCTCTTGCCCTGACGCGGCCAATCGCGCTGCCCGATCCTGGCCCGACGCGCTGACCTAGACTCGCCGTTTTTCGAAGGAGCCGACATGGCCGCCACGATCGACTACTTCCTCGCTCCGCAGTCGCCGTGGACCTATCTCGGCCACGAGCGCTTTGCGGCGATCGCCGCCGCGGCGGGCGCGAAGGTCAACGTGTTGCCGGTCGACCTCGGCCGTGTCTTCCCGGTCTCGGGCGGCCTGCCGCTGGCCAAGCGCGCGCCGCAGCGGCAGACCTATCGCCTGCTCGAACTCAAGCGCTTCAGTGCGTATCTCGGCCGGCCGATGAACGTGCAGCCGAAGTACTTTCCCGTCAACGGCGACGACGCCGCCAAGCTGATCATCGCCGTCGACCTCCACGACGGCACCGGCGCGGCGATGAAAATCGCCGGCGTCGTGATGCGTGGCGTCTGGGAGAACCAGCAGAACATCGCCGATCCGGGCGTCCTGCAGTCGATGCTCGAGGCCAGCGCGCTGCCAGCGCGGCGGCTCGAAGACTCGCAGTCGCAGCTCGTTCACGAGCGCTACGAGCAGGACTCGCAGCGCGCCATCGACAGCGGCGTCTTCGGGGCGCCCTCGTACGTGGTCGACGGCGAGATGTTCTGGGGCCAGGACCGGCTCGACTTCGTCGAACGCAAGCTGGCCGGTGTCGGCTGAAGCGACGCCGCACGGCGCATGAAAAACGCCGGCTCGCGCCGGCGTTTCGTCTTCACCGGGCCGCGAGCCCGGTCGGCATCACATACCGTACTTGGCCTTGGCGGCCGACACGCACGAACTCTTGGCGTCGCCGCTCATGGCGTCGCACTTCTCGGCGGCTACCTTGTACTCGGCCTCGCGCTTGTCCTTGGAAGCATCCATCCTGGCTTCGCTGGTCTTCATCGTGGCTTTCGAATCCGCCTTGGCCTTGACCATCGCCGACTTGGCTTCCTTGACGCAGACGTCCTTGTCGTTGCCCTTCAGGTCGTCGCAGCGCTCCTTGGCCACCTTGTAGTTGGCTTCGGCAGTCTCGTGAACAGCGTGCTCACGTGCCTTCGGCGTGTCCTTGTAGACCGCCTCTGCGTCCACATCGGTCTTGGTGCGCGCCGCCTTGGCCTCGGCAACGCAGATCTCCTTGGCGTTGCCGCTCTGGCTGTCGCAGGCCTTTTTGGAGCTCTCATACGTGACCTTGGCGCTCGATTTGGCCTGGTCATAGGCCGCCTTGTCTCCGGCGGCCTGCGCGCCGACCGAGAAGGCGACCGTCGCGACGCAGAGCGCTACTGCGCGAGCGATCGTGTTGAGTTGGATGGTGCGCATGGAGGTGTTCCCGGGTGATTTGAATAAGAGAGCACTGTCGGCGAGCGTCGTGCCCGTGTCCCCCGGCGAACGCTGGGCGCGGCCGTCGGATTGCGGCGCCGGGACCGGTCGGCGGCTTCCTACGCTCGCGGGTTCAAGCATGCAGCGGCAAGAAAAAAGCCGGTGCAGGGCACCGGCTTTTCTGTTGCAGCGACGAGCGCTGCGAAATGGATCAGCTCAGGTGGCCGTTGATCAGCTTCGTCATCTCGAACATCGAGACTTGTGCCTTCTTGAAGATTTCCTTCAGCTTGGCATCGGCGTTGATCATCGTGCGCTTGTTGGCATCCTGAAGATTGTTCTTCTTGATGTACTCCCAGACCTTCTTGGTCACCTCGGTGCGCGGCACCGGCTTGTC
>JAYTYH010000282.1:0-4069 GCA_043742485.1 Rhizobacter sp. | reverse complement strand
TCCAGTCACCAGCTGGGATATTCAGCCAATCTGTTGCGTCGGTTGATGGGCCGGCAACTAGGCCAGAGCCAGCGACTGCACGCGCAGGCAGTGAATTAGAGCTCCCGCCAACGCAAACGCTCCGGCCACCCCAGTCGGTTGCCCAGCCGGTCCGTTCCACGAAGCATCGTAGGATTCAGCGCTGCCCGCGCCTCCGGCGACGAAGGTCGCCCTGGCCCGCGTTTCTCGTCGATCACGCAAGTCTGGTTGCAATCCCAACATGAATCTCTCGTTCCATCTCGTCGATACCGCATCACCGCGCCTCCTTTCGGTGGATCTCGATTCGCTCGTGATCGCCGGCTGGGCGGGGCGCGACCTCGGCGCCATCGAGCAACACGTCGCCGAGCTCGCGGCGCTGGGCGTCGGGCGGCCGAGCGCCATTCCCCTGTACTACCGCGTCGCCGTCACCCAGCTCACCCAGGAGCCAACGATCCAGGTGCTCGGCGCTCACACCTCGGGCGAGGCCGAGGTCTTCGTGTTCCCCGCAGCAGGCGAGCTCTTCGTGAGCCTGGTGTCGGACCACACCGACCGGCAGCTCGAAGCGCAAGGCGTGGCCCTGTCCAAGCAGGCATGTGCCAAGCCGCTCGGATCGCACGCCTGGCGCTACGCCGATGTCGAAGCGCACTGGGACGACCTGATCCTGCGCTCTTCGATCGAGGAGGACGACGCGACGAAGGTCTATCAGGAGGGCAGCCTCGCCGAGCTGCGCCCCGCATCGGACCTGCTTGCCGGGTACGGTCGCAGCGTCGGCTTCGCGGGCGCCGGCCTTCCCGATCGCACGGCGATGAGCTGCGGCACGCTGGCGACGATCGGCGGCATCCGGCCGGCGCGCTCGTTCGCCATGGAATTGATCGATCCGCACCGCCGCTGCAGCCTGCGCCACCGCTACGCGATCGAGGTGCTTCCCGTGGTCGCCTGATCCAGCCCCCTCAGCCGACCCCAGCGCACGCCGATGCCATGAACATTCGCTTCCTCGAGACCTTCGTGTGGCTGGCGCAGCTGCGCAATTTCCGCATGACGGCGGAGAAGCTTCACACGACGCAGGCCGCGGTGTCGAGCCGGATCGCGACGCTCGAGCAAGAGCTCGGCGCGCGGCTGTTCGAGCGCGGCGTGCGCGACGTCGCGCTGACTCTCGAAGGAAGCAAGGCGCTCGTGTACGCCGAACGCCTGGTGCGGGCCATGCGGGAGATGCGCGAGGGCATGGCCGACCGCAGCCTGTACGCCGGCGTCGTGCGCATCGGCGTCATCGAGTCGATCATCCATTCTTGGTTCCCGCAGTTCATCGCCAGCCTGCATCGAATCTACCCGCGGCTCGAGATCGAGCTGACCGGGGACACGACGATCCACCTGATCGACCAGTTCTCACGCGGCAACCTGGACCTCGTGCTGCAGACGGACCCGATCGTCGGCCCGATGGTCCAGAACCTGCCGTTGTGCGAATTCCCGCTGCGCTGGGTCGGCGCCACCAGCCTCGACCTGCACAACGACGAACTGACGCTCACCGATCTGGCGGCGTTTCCGATCCTCAGCTTCTCGCGCAATTCGGGCCCGCACAAGTTCATCGAGCGGCTCTACGCGCACCATGTCGACAAGCCGATCCGAGTGAACTGCATGACTTCGGCGTCGGCGCTCGTCCAGCTCGTGGTCGACGCGTTCGGCGTCGCCTTGCTGCCTCCGGCGATCATCGCGCGCGAGCTCCGCGAGAAGACGGTGCGGCTCCTCAATGTCGATGTCGAGATGCCGGTGCTGCCGCTGATCGGATCGTTCCGGAGCAGCCCAGACAGCCCGCTGTTCGAGCAGGTCGCAGGGCTCGCGCAGGAATCCGCGCAGGCCTTCGCACGAATGGTGCCCGACGAGATCGCCCGCGTCCCCCTCGCCCGGCCCGAGGCCGCGGCGTGGCAGCTGGCGCACGGGGCCAGCTCCGAAAAAGAGCGCTGAAGCACCGGCTCTGGTGCACCGGCGCACCGCCCCGCCTCATCAGGAGAGGTGATTGCGGCCCACACGCTTTTCTTGTTGGACAGGTCGCGCCAGTTTGCCGAGACTGCGCCGCACCGAGCCGTCGCGTCCACCGCGACGGCCGCATCGAATCGAAGGGTCACCCCATGCCGACGACAACCGACTGGCACTACCTCGAGCTGCTCGATATCGGCCGACGCATCCAGGCGCGTGAGATCTCCAGCGTCGAGGCCACCGGCGCGCAGCTCGCCCGGATCGACAAGCTCGACGTTGAACTGAAGAGCTACGCCCGAGTCATGCCGGAGAGCGCTCTGGCCGACGCAAAGCGCGCCGACGCCGAGATTGCCCGAGGCGAGACGCGCGGACCGTTGCATGGCGTGCCGATCGCGGTCAAGGACCTGTGCTGGACCAAGGGCGTCACGACGTCGGCCGGCATGCCGATCCACTCCGGCTTCGTCCCCGATCGGGACGGCACGCTCGTCAGCCGCCTGCGCGCGGCCGGGTCCGTGATTCTGGGCAAGCTGCAGCTCACCGAAGGCGCTTACGCCGATCACCATCCGGCGATCACGGCTCCGGTGAACCCGTGGAATGCAGCGCACTGGCCCGGTGTTTCCTCGAGCGGTTCCGGGGTGGCGACTGCCGCCGGGCTCTGCTATGGCTCGATCGGCTCCGACACCGGCGGCTCGATCCGCTTCCCCTCGGCAGCGAACGGCCTGACCGGCATCAAGCCGACCTGGGGTCGGGTGAGCCGGTATGGCGCCTTCGAGCTCGCCGCCACTCTGGACCACCTCGGCCCCATGGCGCGCAGCGCCGCCGATGCCGGTGCCATCCTGGGCGCGATCGCCGGGATCGACGCCAACGACCCGACCACCAGCCCGCTGCCGGTGCCGAACTACCTGGCCGGGATGAGGCGCAGCCTGCGCGGACTGCGCATTGGCGTCGACGAGCGATGGAACAACGAGCGCGTCGACGAGCCGACGCGCGCCGTCGTCGCGGCCGCGATCCGCGTCGTCGCCGAGCTCGGTGGCGACCTGCGAGAGGTGACGTTCCCCGATCCAGAGCAGGTCATCGCGGACTGGTTCCCGCTTTGCGGGATGGAAACCGCAGTCGCCCACGAGGCCACCTACCCTTCGCGCAAGGGCGAGTACGGCCCGGGTCTGGCCGGGCTGATCGAACTCGGGCTGGCGCAACGCGGTGTCGGCTACCAGAAGATCGTGTTGCACCGGACGGCGTTCTCGGGTCGCGTGGCGGCGCTGTTCCAGGATATCGATCTGCTGCTGATCCCGACCACCGCCATCGCCTCGCCGACCAATGCGCAGCTCGCGGGTCTGGCCGAAGACGCAGAGCTGATCTCCGGCCTGCTGCGCTACACCTGCCCCTTCGACATGACCGGCAGCCCGACGATCACCCTGCCTGGCGGATTCACCGCCAAGGACACGCCCGTTGCCTTCCAGCTGGTCTCGCGCCACTTCGAGGAGGACCTGCTTGTGCGCGCCGGCTGGCAGTTCCAGCAGGCGACCGACTGGCACCGCCGGCATCCGGCGATCTGACCGTCACCGCGTTCGAAGACGCCGTCCCGCGCCATCCCCGCTTGGCTCTTGCACCGAAGGGCCGGGTTCTGTGTTCACAACCGGAGATCTGATCGTATGAAACAGCAACTCAAACTCATGCGTGGCCTGACGGCGGGGATCTTCCTCGCCGCGGCCTCGGTGGGCGCCGCCCTGGCGGCCGACCCGATCAAGGTCGGCCTGCTCGAGGACATCTCCGGCGACCTCGCGCTAATCGGCACGCCCAAGCTCCACGGCTCGCAGCTCGCCGTGGAAGAGATCAACAAGGCGGGCGGCATCCTCGGCCGCAAGATCGAGCTGATCCACCTCGACCCGCAGGGTGACAACGCCCGCTATCAGGAGTTCGCCCGGCGCCTGATCAGCAAGGACAAGGTCGACGTGCTGATCGGCGGCATCACCTCCGCCTCGCGCGAGGCCGTGCGCCCGATCATCGATCGCACCGACATTCCGTATTTCTACACCAACCAGTACGAGGGCGGCGTCTGCGACGCCAACATGATCAGCAA
>JAYTYH010000281.1:0-1805 GCA_043742485.1 Rhizobacter sp. | reverse complement strand
TGCGTCGGGGCCAGCGCGACCTCAGGGGTGTCGTCGTCCATCGTCACGGTCGAAATGCGCGGTCGGCGGATGGCGTCGACGTGCAGGTTGTGCATGGTGCTGAAGAGCCATGCGCGCATGTCCACCACGCCGCGCCACAGCCCCGATTTGGCCCAAGCCCGCTCGAGCGTGTCCTGCACCAGATCGTCGGCGTCGTCGCGGCTCGCCGCCAGCGCCCGCGCATAGCGGCGCAGGCGCGGCACCCAGGTCAGCAGCTGCTGCTCGTCGTGCACGCCGGGACTCGCAATGACCTGAAGCAGGCGATGTTCATGCGCCGATGATGCACTCGAGCAAAGCATCGGCGCCGACGACGGCGCTGACCGGATTCAATAGGTCGCGACGACGGCCAGCTTCGGGTCGATCTGCCAAGTTTCACTGACGATCTTGCCTTCGCGATAGGTCAGCACGTAGCGCACCTTGATCGGCGCCTTGCCGTCGAACTGCACGTTGGTCGAGACGGTCGAGCCCTTCGGATTGTCCGACTCCTCGAACTTGTCGACGCTCACCTTCAGCGGCGCTTGCGACTTGGCGAGCTTTTTCCCAGGTGCCGCGGATCGCGTCGGCCGACGTGTAGGTGCCGTCGAGCGGGCCGCCGACCCAGTTGAGCTGGGCGCTGTCGGCATAGCCGCGCATGACGACGGCGACGTCGCCCGCACCGATGGCTTGGAAATGCGCACGGGCGTCATCGACGGGCGCGGCGAAGCCGGTCGAGGCGGCGAGTGTCAGCGTGATGGCGACGGCGGCCAGGATGGAAGTCTTGATCAAGAGGAGCTCCGTGGAGGTTGGAGGGATGAGGCGTAGGGACGGAAAGGGTTGCAAGCGTCTGGATCACGAATGGGCAGACGCGAGGCTGCGCCCTTGTATTCCCTACCAGAAAGCAGAATTCTTTTTCGATCGATGGAATGAAGCGGTCGGATTTCACGTCTTTCCCCCTGAGCCGCATGACGTGGCTCGTGGCGCCGCTTCAGCGATCGGTCGTTGACCTGCGCCTCCAATCGAACTCAACGCCCCAATGAAAGAACGACGATGAAGACGACGATGGCAAGACAGCTCGCGTTCGCAACGCTGGCGGTGGCCGCGGCCTCGGCCGTGCAGGCGCAAGGCATCACGGACCCGACCGGTGACTTCCTGACGACCTATTCCGGCCCGAGGAACGGCGATGTGGACGTGGTGAGCGCGTTCGCCGGCTACGACCCTGGCAGCAACCGCTTCAGCTTTTCCGGTACCTTCGCTGCCGCCATCGGAGCTACGACCGACGCCTTCTATGTCTTCGGGCTCAACCGCGGGGCCGGCTCAGAGCGCTTCTTCACCGGCAGCCAGCCGGTCGGGCAAGGCGTGCTGTTCGACGCCGTCGTCTTCCTGCGGCCCAACACCACGGCGCGAGTGATCCGCTTCGTCGGCAGCACCAATACCTTCGACGAGCTGGTGGCGGGCACGGCAACGATCTCCGGCAACACCATCTCCGGGAGCATCGACGGCTCGCTGCTGCCGTCGACCGGCTTCACGAGCGCCAACTACACCTGGAACCTCTGGCCACGTATCGGTACCACCAACAACACGATCGCCGACTTCGCTCCCGATCGCAGCAACGTGCAGGTCAGCGCGGTGCCGGAACCGGAGACGTACGCGTTGTTCGCCGCGGGCTTGGGCATCCTCGGTCTGGTCAAGCGCAGGCGCGGAAGGTCGCCTGAGCGGCGACGCGCCTTGCGAGCAGGCGGCACTTCGCTTGCCGCCGTCCCGAGTGCGAGCGCTCCCCGTGCTCACTT
>JAYTYH010000280.1:0-4965 GCA_043742485.1 Rhizobacter sp. | reverse complement strand
CATGTCGGTGACGACCGGGCAGAGCAGGTGCGGAATGCCCTCGTAGACGCTCATCTCGAGCATCTTCGGGTCGATGAGGATGAGCCGCACGTCGCGCGCTTCGGCCTTGTAGAGTAGGCTCAGGATCATCGCGTTGATGCCGACCGACTTGCCGGCGCCGGTGGTGCCGGCAACGAGGCAATGCGGCATCTTCTGCAGGTCGGCGACGATCGGATTGCCGACGATGTCCTTGCCGAGGCCGATCGTGAGCTGCGATCCCGAATCGGCGTAGACCTGCGAGCCGAGCACTTCCGAAAGGCGGATCGTCTGCCGCTTCGCGTTCGGCAGCTCCAGCGCCATCGTCGTCTTGCCCGGAATCGTCTCGACGACGCGGATGCTGACGAGGCTCAGCGAGCGGGCCAGGTCCTTGGCGAGGTTGAGCACCTGAGAGCCCTTGACGCCCACCGCCGGCTCGATCTCGTAGCGCGTGATCACCGGCCCTGGCGAAGCCGCGACGACCCGCACCTCGACGCCGAAGTCGCGCAGCTTCTTTTCGATCATGCGCGAGGTCATCTCGAGCGATTCGGCGCTGACGCCCTCGACCCGCTGCGGCGCCGAATCGAGGAGGTCAACCTGCGGCAGCCGGGTATCGACGAGCTCCGTGAAGAGCGGCTTCTGACGCTCCTTGACGACGCGTGTGCTCGTCGGCACCGAGGCCAGTGCCGGTTCGATGACGATCGGCAGATGCTGCTCGTGCAGTTCGTGCTCGACCTCGACGATCTCGTCGCGCTCGCGGACCGCCTCGGCGCCGAAGCGAACGTCTTCGGCCCGCTCGATGCGCTGGACACGACGGCTGCGCAGTGCCACGACCCAGCCGCCGAGCGACTCGGCCACGCGCGGCCACGAGAAGCGCAGCGCCATCGACACGCCGGCCACCAGCACCGCGATCCAGAACACGCCCGAGCCGGCGAATCCGAGCAGGCCCTGGCTCGTCTTGCCGAGCGCATAGCCGAGCACGCCTCCGGCGTTGCCGCCGGCCATCTGCGCCTCCCATTGATAGAGGCGCGTCCACTCGAGCGACGAGCTTGCCGCCAGCACGAGGGCCAGGCCGAGCCATACCGGCCAGGTCGGCGCCGACGGCTCTGCTTCGGCCTTGCCGGAGGTCGTCGTACCGGTGCCAACGGTGGCCCGCAACGCATGCGCCAGCGCCCCGAGCCAGGCCCGCACCGCAACGATCGGCGCCCACCAGATCGAATAGCCAAAAAGAAAAAAGGCGAGGTCGGAGAACCAAGCGCCGATCAGGCCGGCACGGTTGTGAAAGGCACCGCCGCTGCCCGAAGTCGAAAAGCCGGCATCGGCCGCGGAATGCGTCGCGAGGGCGAGCAGAGCCAGCAGCCACAGCGCACCGCCGACGAGGAGCGCCAGCTGCGATTTCCACCCGGGCGTGGCCGGAGAAGGGTCACGGAGACGCGATGTGAGGCCGCGGCCGACGGCATCGGTGCCGTCTCCGCGCAGGGAGCCGAGGGGAAAGGTCATCTCAGCCGGTGAGCTGTTCCTTGATGATGACCCAGCCGTTCTCCTGCGTCTGCACCATGCCGCGGCTCTCGAGATCCTTCATGACGCGGCTGACCATCTCGCGCGAGGCGCCGACGACCTTGGCCAGGTCCTGGCGCGAGACCTTGTTGCGGATGATCTTGACCTCGCCTTCCATCTCCGACATGTCGAGCAGCGTGCGGGCGACGCGGCCATAGACATCGAGCAGCGCCAGCGACTCGATCTGCCGGTCGGCGCTGCGCAAGCGCTGCACCAGGCCACGCATGATCGCGTAGGAGAGGCTCGAGTTTTCGGGCAGGCAACGCGCGAACTCGGCGCGGCCGAGGATGAGCATGTCGGTCTGGACTTCGGCGCGTACGGTGGCCGAATGCGGCTCGTTGTCGATCAGGCTCATCTCGCCGACATAGTCGCCCGACTGCAACACCGCAAGGATCACTTCACGGCCGCGCGCATCTGCGGTGAGAACGCGGGCACGTCCAGTGAGCAGGATGAACAAGGCATTCGATTTCTTGTTGTGCTCGACGACGATCTCGCCACGCCGGAAACGCCGCTTGACGACGCTGTCGGCGATGCCCTGAGCCTGGTCGTTGGTCAACAGCGAGAACAGCGGCACGCGCCGGATGAGATCGAGGTTCGAGAGCATCGCCATCGTAGGAGCCTTTCTGAGTAGCTACCGGGCGCCGGCGCCCTGTTTTCGGACAGGTCGGCGGAGGCTATTGTCACCATTACAACCGTTGCTGCCAGCCGGTTGCAACCCCATGTCAGACTTGCAGCGTCTCTGCCACACCACGATCTTTTTTCTTCCGCGGAACCCTTTTTCCCATGACCCCCACTTCCCATCATGCCGGCGTTCTCATCCTCGGCTCGGGCCCTGCGGGCTACTCCGCCGCGATTTACGCCGCCCGCGCCAACCTGAAGCCGGTGCTGATCACCGGCATCGCCCAGGGCGGCCAGCTGATGACCACCACCGACGTCGACAACTGGCCGGCCGACGTCGATGGCGTCATGGGGCCGGCGTTGATGGACCGCTTCCTCAAGCACGCCGAGCGCTTCGACACGAAGATCGTCTTCGACCACATCAACCAGGTCGATCTCTCGAGACGGCCGTTCACGCTCATCGGAGATTCGGCGACCTACACCTGCGACGCCCTCATCGTCGCGACCGGCGCTTCCGCCAAGTACCTCGGCCTGCCTTCGGAAGAAAAATTCATGGGCCGCGGCGTCAGCGGCTGCGCCACCTGCGACGGCTTCTTCTATCGCGGCCAGATCGTGTGCGTGGTGGGTGGCGGCAACACGGCCGTCGAGGAAGCGCTCTATCTGTCCAACATCGCATCGAAGGTCCACGTCGTGCATCGGCGCGACAAGTTCCGCGCCGAGGCGATCCTCGTCGACAAGATGATGGCCAAGGTCGCCGACGGCAAGATGGAGCTGCATCTGTGGTCGACGCTCGACGAAGTGCTGGGCGACGCCAGCGGCGTCACCGGCGTGCGCATTCGCGGCACCGAGAGCGGTGACACGTCGGACATTGCGCTGACCGGCTGTTTCATCGCCATCGGCCATCAGCCGAACACCGACATCTTCAAGGGCCGGCTCGAAATGAAGGACGGCTACATCCTCACCAAGAGCGGCCTCGAGGGCTTCGCGACGATGACGAGCGTGCCCGGTGTCTTCGCCGCCGGCGACGTCCAGGACCATGTGTACCGGCAGGCGATCACGAGTGCCGGAACCGGCTGCATGGCCGCCCTCGACGCACAGCGCTTTCTCGAGCAGGCCTGACGGGATATAATCACAAGCTTTGCCGGGTTGGCAAAAAGCGTCTCGGCAAACGCCGAGACGACGGTCGCGGCAAGAACAAATCACGGAGAAGCGTCAATGGCACGCGTCTGTCAGGTCACGGGCAAGCGCCCAATGGTGGGAAACAACGTTTCTCACGCCAACAATAAAACGAAGCGTCGCTTCCTGCCCAACCTGCATTACCGCCGGTTCTGGGTCGAGGGCGAGAACCGCTGGGTGCGACTGCGCATCAGCAACGCGGCACTTCGGCTCATCGACAAAGTGGGCATCGAGCAAGTCGTTGCCGACCTCCGCGCCCGCGGTGAAATCTAATCAGGAGAACGGGTCATGGCCAAAGGCGGACGCGAAAAGATCAAGCTCGAATCGAGTGCCGGGACCGGCCACTTCTATACGACCGACAAGAACAAGAAGACAACGCCTGAAAAGCTCGAGATCATGAAGTTCGATCCGAAAGCTCGCAAGCATGTGAGCTACAAGGAAACGAAGCTGAAATAGCGACAAGTATGTTTCGCTGAAGGAAAGCGGGTCGCAGAACGACCCTCCTCTTTTAGCCAAAGAAAAAGGGTCGCTGTAGCGACCCTTTTTTGTTGGTACCGCGCTTCGCCCTATGCGTGGACAGCCCGCAGGCGCAGCGCGAATTCCTGCAGGGCGGCGATGCCGCTCTCTTCGGCCTTGCGCAGCCAGGCTTGCAGGTCGGCGACGAGTTGCTCCGCCGACACGTTGGTGCGCGTCCACAGCATGCGCAATTCTTCGCGCATAGAAACGAGCTTGGCCAGATAGGGACTGACGGCCATCGCCTGGGCGACGTGGGCCTTGACGTCGTGCGGGATCTTGTCGTCGTCGCGATGCAACCAGCGGCGGGCGACGCGCATGTTGGCGAGACCGGCGGCACCGCTCCCGCCCTCCCGCTTCAGGCGCTGAACTTCGGCCCGGCTGGCGCGCCGCATGCTGCGTGCGTAGTTGGCCATGACCTCATAGCGGTTGGCGATGATCGCCTCGAGCGTCTTGTTGTCGGCCACCGGCCTGATCTCGCCGAGCTTGAGCTGGGGCACCGTCTTGCGCACCTTGGCCAGGCCGAGCATTTCGAGGCAGCGGATATACGCCCAGCCGATGTCGAACTCGTAGGGCTTGACCGAAAGCTTGGCCGACGTCGGATAGGTGTGGTGGTTGTTGTGCAGTTCTTCGCCGCCGATCACCAGCCCCCAGGGCGAGACGTTGCGGCTGGCGTCTGCCGCCTCGAAATTGCGGTAGCCCCAGTAGTGGCCGATGCCGTTGACGATGCCGGCGGCGGTGATCGGGATCCACAGCATCTGCACGGCCCACACCGCGGCGCCGATGGCGCCGAACAGCATCAGGTCGATGATGAGCATGAGGCCGACGCCCTGCCAGCTGAAGCGTTCATAGAGGTTGCGCTCGAGCCAGTCGTCAGGCGTGCCGTGACCGTACCGCGAGATCGTCTCGAGGTTCTTGGCTTCCGTTCGATAGAGCTCGCTGCCGGTCAGCAGCACGGTCTTGATGCCACGCGTCTGCGGGCTATGGGGATCGTCGACCGTCTCGCACTTGGCGTGATGCTTGCGGTGGATGGCGACCCACTCCTTCGTCACCATGCCGGTTCCCAGCCAGAGCCAGAAGCGGAAG
>JAYTYH010000279.1:0-6374 GCA_043742485.1 Rhizobacter sp. | reverse complement strand
GGTCGCGCCCTCGCCCACGTCCATCGCCTGGCCGTGCAGCGCACCAGCGAGCTCGTCGATCTGCCGTCGGCCACGCATCGCAATCTCGAGCTGACGCGGACGCTGCGCGGCCACGATTCGCCGACGCTGTTCTCGCTGCTCGACCGCTGCGCGACCGGCATGGGCAGCCGCGCCCTGCGCCAGTGGCTGATGCAGCCGCTGCGTGATCGCCGCGTCGCCAGCGACCGCCATGACGCCATCGCGGCGCTGCACGGCGGCGACCTCGAGGCGCTGCGCGAGACACTGCGCGCCCTCTCCGACGTCGAGCGCATCGGCGCCCGCATCGCCCTGCGCCAGGTGCGGCCGCGCGAGCTCGCCGGCCTGCGCGCGACGCTGCTGGCGCTGCCGGCCGTCATCGCGGCATTGCCGGCCGGGCACTGCGTTCTCATCGACATGCTGGCCGAAGGCCTGGCGCCGCCGGAGGCCATCGCCGCGCTGCTGGCGGCCGCGATCGCAGAAGAGCCGGCGGCCATGGTCCGGGAAGGTGGCGTCATCGCCGCAGGCCACGACGCTTCGCTCGACGAGCTGCGCGCCATCGGCCGCGGCAGCGACGCCTACCTGATCGAGCTCGAAGGGCGCGAACGGCAACGCACCGGCATCGCCAACCTGCGCGTGCAATACAACCGCGTCCACGGCTTCTTCATCGAGGTCTCGCAGGCGCAGGCCGCCGGAGTCCCCGCCGACTACCGGCGCCGGCAGACGATGAAGAACGCCGACCGCTTCATCACGCCCGAACTCAAGGCCTACGAAGACAAGGCACTCTCCGCCGGCGAGCGCTGCCTGGCGCGCGAAAAAGAGCTCTACGACGCCCTCGTCGATGCGCTCATGGCGCATCTCGACGCAATCTCGGCCGTCGCCCGGTCGCTCGCCGCTGTCGATGCGCTGGCCGCCCTCGCCGACCGCGCCCGCCTGTCCGACTGGTGCCGGCCGCGCTTCGTCAAGGAGCCGTGCATCGAGATCGACAAAGGCCGCCATCCGGTCGTCGAGGCCCGGCTTTCGGAAAGCGGCAAGCCTTTCATCGCCAACGACTGCCGGCTCGACGCCAGGCGCCGCATGCTCGTGGTGACCGGCCCCAACATGGGCGGCAAGAGCACCTTCATGCGCCAGGTGGCGCTGATCGCGCTGCTCGCCTCGATCGGCTCCTTCGTGCCCGCTTCGGCGTGCCGGCTCGGCCCGCTCGACGGCATCTATACCCGCATCGGCGCCGCCGACGATCTCGCCAACGCGCAGTCGACGTTCATGGTCGAAATGACCGAGGCGGCGGCGATCGTGCACGCCGCCACCGAGCATTCACTGGTGCTGATGGACGAGATCGGCCGCGGCACCTCGACCTTCGACGGCCTGGCCCTGGCCGGCGCCATCGCCCACCACCTGCACGAGAAGAACCGCTCATTCACGCTGTTCGCGACCCACTATTTCGAGCTCACCGAATTCCCGCTTCGGCACGAGCGCGCTGTCAACGTCCACGTCGGCGCGGTCGAGAGCGGCGACGAGATCGCCTTCCTGCACGAGATTGAGCCGGGGCCGGCGAGCCGCAGCTTCGGAGTGCAGGTGGCGCGGCTGGCCGGCATGCCGCCGGCGTTGCTGCGGCATGCGCGCAACGCACTCGAGCAGCTCGAGGCCGAGCGCGTGGCCCGCCAGCCGCAGATCGATCTGTTCATGGGCGCGACGGCGCTTGCCAGCGCGGCGGCCGATGAAGCGGCCGCCGCCGAGTCGAGCGCCGAAGTGGCGAACGACGCACTGGCCGCGGCCGTCGAGGCGATCGACCCCGATATCCTCAGCCCCCGCGAAGCGCTTGCCGCGCTGTATCGCCTCAAGGCATTGCACCGAGACACCCCATGACCTATTGCGTAGGCGTCAAGCTCGACGCCGGCCTCGTCTTCCTGAGCGACTCGCGAACCAACGCCGGCCTCGACCAGATCGCCACCTTCCGCAAGATGATGATCTACGAGCGGCCCGGCGATCGCTTCATGGTGATGCTCTCGGCCGGCAACCTCTCGCTCTCGCAGCAGGTGCGCGAGATCCTGCAGATCGAGCAGCTCGACAACAGCGACCAGCCGCCGATCACGATCTGGAACGCAACCAGCATGTTCGACGCCGCACGCGTGCTCGGCTCGGCGATGCGCCGCGTCTACGACCAAGACGGTGCGGCCATGAAGAAGGCCGGTCTCGACTTTAACGCGACGATGATCTTCGGCGGTCAGATCAAGGGCGAGTCGATGCGACTTTTCCTCGTCTACTCGGCGGGCAACTTCATCGAGGCGACGAGCGAGACCAGCTTTTTCCAGATCGGCGAATCGAAGTACGGCAAGCCGGTGCTCGACCGCATGATCCGGCCGTCGACGCCGCTCGACGAAGCCGCGAAGTGCCTGCTCGTGTCGATGGACTCGACGCTGAAGTCGAATCTCTCGGTCGGCCTGCCGCTCGACCTCGTCGTCTACGAGGCCGACCGGCTCGAGAGCTCGCAGGTCGTGTGCATCGACGATCGCAACCCCTACTTCCAGATGATCCGCGAGAGCTGGGGCGAAAAGCTGCGCGAGGTCTTCGAATCGATCGAGGACCCGCAGTGGGACGCCGGCCTCGCCGCATCAGCGCCGCTGCGCGTGCCGTCGCAGCGTTACGAGGCCATGAAGAAGATCACCAATTCGGGAGAAAAGCTGGTCTGACGCGGGGTCGGAGCGGAGGCACCGACACCTATAATCGCGCTTTACCACCACGCCATTCGCACGAGCGTGCGAGCGGCTCACGCAATGACCAAGTTCGTCTTCGTCACCGGCGGTGTGGTGTCCTCGCTGGGCAAGGGCATCGCGTCTGCGTCGCTCGCCGCGATCCTCGAGTCGCGGGGCCTCAAAGTCACCCTCATCAAGCTCGACCCGTACCTCAACGTCGACCCGGGAACGATGTCGCCGTTCCAGCACGGCGAGGTCTTCGTCACCGACGACGGCGCCGAGACCGACCTCGACCTCGGCCACTACGAACGCTTCATCACGACGCGGATGAAGAAGACCAACAACTTCACCGCCGGCCGCATCTACCAGAGCGTGCTCGAGAAGGAACGCCGCGGCGACTACCTCGGCAAGACCGTGCAGGTGATCCCGCACGTCACCAACGAGATCCAGGATTTCGTGCGCCGCGGCGCCGGTGAAGAAGTCGACGTCGCCATCGTCGAGATCGGCGGCACGGTCGGCGACATCGAGTCGCTTCCCTTCCTGGAAGCGGTGCGGCAGATGAGCCTGAAGGCCGGCCCCGGCAACTGCGCTTTCCTGCACCTCACGCTCGTGCCATGGATCCCCGCGGCCGGCGAGCTGAAGACGAAGCCGACGCAGCACAGCGTCCAGAAGCTGCGCGAGATCGGCATCATGCCGGACGCCCTCCTGTGCCGCGCCGACCGGCCGATCCCCGACGAGGAGCGCGCGAAGATCTCCTTGTTCGCCAACGTCCACGAGTTCGGCGTGATCTCGGTCTGGGACGTCGACACCATCTACAAGGTGCCGCGCATGCTGCACGCGCAAGGCCTCGACGAGCTCGTCTGCGCACGCCTGCAGCTGCACACCAAGCCGGCCAATCTGGCGCGCTGGGACAAGCTGGTCGACGAGGTCGAGCACCCGCAGCACGAGGTCAGCATCGCGATGTGCGGCAAGTACACCGACCTGTCGGACTCGTACAAGTCGCTGAACGAGGCGATTCGCCATGCCGGCATCCATAACCATGCACGGGTCAAGATCGAGTACATCGACTCCGAAGACCTGACGCCCACCAGCGTCACGAATCTGGCCCAGTTCGACGCCATCCTCGTGCCCGGCGGCTTCGGCAAGCGCGGCGTCGAGGGCAAGATTCTTGCCGCGCAATTTGCTCGCGAGAAGAAGATTCCCTACCTCGGCATCTGCCTCGGCATGCAGGTGGCGACCATCGAATACGCACGTCACAAAGCCATGCTGCCGGGCGCCAACAGCACCGAGTTCGAGCCCGACTGCGTTCATCCCGTGATCGCCCTGATCGACGAGTGGCAGGACCGTGACGGCAGCATCCAGAAACGCACCGCGCAGTCCGACCTCGGCGGCACGATGCGGCTCGGCGCCCAGAGCTCCGACGTCAAGCCCGGCACGCTGGCGCACGAGATCTACGGCAACGTGCTCACCGAACGGCACCGTCATCGCTACGAGGCCAACGAGCACTATCTCGACCGGCTCACCGAAGCCGGCCTCGTCATTTCGGCGATCACGCAGAACGACAAGCTCACCGAGGTGGTCGAGCTGCCGCAGAGCGTGCACCCGTGGTTCATCGGCGTGCAGTTCCACCCCGAGTTCAAGTCGACGCCGTGGGGCAGCCACCCGCTCTTCAAGTCGTTCGTCCGTGCTGCTCTGGCCCACCAGACGGCGCGCAGCGAAAGAGTTGCTGCATGAGGTTGTGCGGCTTCGACGCGGGGCTGTCGCAGCCGCTGTTCCTGCTCGCAGGCCCGTGCGTCGTCGAGAGCGAGCAACTGCAGATGGATGTCGCCGGCAAGCTCAAGGAGATCACTTCTGCGCTAGGCATTCCATTCATCTTCAAGTCGAGCTACGACAAGGCCAACCGCTCGAGCGGCACCTCGTTTCGCGGCCCCGGCGTGGCCAAGGGCCTCGAGATCCTGGCCAAGGTCAAGCGCGAGCTGGGTGTGGCGCTCATCACCGATGTGCACCGCGAAGACGAGATCGAAGCCGCCGCCGCGGTGGTCGACGTGCTGCAGACGCCGGCGTTCCTCTGCCGCCAAACCGATTTCATTCGCGCCGTCGCGCAAAGCGGCAAGCCGGTGAACATCAAGAAGGGCCAGTTCCTCAGCCCGCACGACATGAAGAACGTGCTCGACAAGGCCCGCGCCGCGGCGCGCGACAAGGGCCTGTCGGAAGACCGTTTCATGGCCTGCGAGCGCGGCGCCAGCTTCGGCTACAACAACCTCGTCTCCGACATGCGCAGCCTGGCGATCATGCGCGAGACCAACGCGCCGGTCGTCTTCGACGCCACCCACTCCGTGCAGCTGCCGGGCGGCCAGGGCACGTCGTCGGGCGGCCAGCGCGAGTTCGTGCCGGTGCTGGCGCGGGCCGCCGTGGCGGCAGGCATCGCCGGCATCTTCATGGAGACGCATCCCGATCCGGCGAACGCGCTCTCCGACGGTCCGAACGCGGTGCCGCTCAGGCACATGAAGGCGCTGCTCGAGCAGCTCGCCGAGCTCGACCGCGCCGTCAAGTCGCGGCCGCTGCTCGAGAACGACTTTGCATGCTGAGCGCACGCGGGCTGCGGCTGGGGGCAGCGCAGAGATGAGCGCCTACATCATTGCCGACGTCACCGTGACCGACGCGGCGCAGATGGCGATCTACCGCGAATGGAGCACGAAGGCGATGCAGGAGCACGGCGCCGAGGTGCTCGTGCGCGGCGGCGACTTCGAGGTCCTCGAAGGACCATGGACGCCGAGCCGCCTGGTCGTGCTGCGCTTCGCCGACCGCGCCGCCGCCCACGCCTTCCATGACAGCGCGACCTACCGGCACGCCAGGGCGATCCGAAAAGACGCCGGCGTGATGCGCATGGTCGTCGTCGACGGAACCTGATCCGAATCTTTCTTCAAGGAACTGCATGAGCGCCATCGTCGACATCGTCGGCCGGGAGATCCTGGACAGCCGCGGCAACCCCACCGTCGAGTGCGACGTGCTGCTCGAGTCCGGCACCATGGGCCGCGCCGCGGTGCCCTCGGGCGCCTCGACCGGCTCGCGCGAGGCCATCGAGCTGCGCGACAACGACGCCTCCCGCTACGGCGGCAAGGGCGTGCTGCGCGCCGTCGAGCACGTCAACACCGAGATCAGCGAAGCGGTGCTCGGCCTCGACTCGAGCGAGCAGGCCTTCCTCGACCGCACCCTGATCGACCTCGACGGCACCGACAACAAGAGTCGGCTCGGTGCCAACGCCACGCTCGCCGTCAGCATGGCGGTGGCGCGTGCGGCTGCCGAGGAATCGGGGTTGCCGCTCTACCGCTACTTCGGCGGCTCCGGCGCGATGCAACTGCCGGTGCCGATGATGAACGTCGTCAACGGTGGCGCCCACGCCAACAACAACCTCGATCTGCAGGAGTTCATGATCATCCCGGTCGGCGCGCCGACCTTCCGCGAGGCGGTGCGCTACGGCGCCGAGGTCTTCCACGCGCTGAAGAAGATCATCGACGGCCGCGGCATGAGCACGGCGGTGGGCGACGAAGGCGGTTTCGCACCGAGCGTCGCCAGCCACGAGGCGGCGATCCAGATGATCCTCGAGGCGATCGAGAAAGCCGGCTACCAGGCCGGCTCGCAGATCGCCATCGGCCTCGACTGCGC
>JAYTYH010000278.1:0-2315 GCA_043742485.1 Rhizobacter sp. | reverse complement strand
CGAGCTGCGCAGCGGCATCGATGCGATGCAGCTCTACATCTCGATCGCCGGCCTGGCCTGGTTCTATCTTTCGAACAAGCACACGCTCGGCGCCATCTTCGGCAGCGACCTCATGGCGCCGGCCGCGCGCGACGAGCGCCTCTGCCACATGACCGACGTGATCCTCGGATACGTCGTCGCCCGCCCCGCCGTTCCAACCCGGAGACAACGATGAAGAACACTGCCTTGCTCACCCGCGCCGCCCTCGCCGCCCTGCTCGCCACCTCGGCCGGCGGCGTCTTCGCGCAGAACTGGAAGCCGACGCGGCCGATCAACCTGATCGTGCCCTGGGCTGCCGGCGGCTCCACCGACCAGATTACGCGCGTCACCGCCGCCGAGCTCGAGAAGGCGCTCGGGCAGACGATCGTGATCGTCAACCAGCCCGGCGCCTCGGGCTCGATCGGCACCAGGAGCGCGCTCGAGGCTGCCAAGGACGGCTATACATGGACGGCGGGCGCCGCCCAGGACCTCGGCACCTACCAGACGCTCGGCTCGCTGAACGCGAGCATCAAGGACTGGAACCTCTTTCTCACCGTCGCCAACATCCAGGTCATCGGCGTCAACGCGAATACGCCGTACCAGAACGCCAAGCAGCTTCTCGACGCGATGAAGGCCAAGCCCAACGCGATCTCGGTCGCGACCGCCGGCGTGACCTCGGCCGGCCACAACGCCATGGAACTGATCGCCAAGGCGACCGGCGTGACCTACCGCCACGTCACCTACGACGGCGGCAATCCGGCGGTCATCGCCACCGTCGCCGGCGAGGCCGAGGTGACGACGCAACTCGCCGTCGAGCAGGCCGACATGATCCGCGGCAAGCGCCTGCGCCCGCTCGCCACGGTGAGCGACAAGCCGCTCGAGCTCGAGGGCTACGGCACGATCCCGCCGCTGTCACAGACGCTGCCCGGCTTCACGGCACCGGCCAACTACTTCGGCATCTTCATCCCGAAGGGCGTGCCCGACGACGTGATCAAGACGATCGAGAAAATCTGGGCCGAGAACATCGCCAAGAGCGAGGCGATCAAGAAGTACGCCTCCTCGCGTGGTGCCCTGTTCGCACCGTCGTCCGGCGAAGCGGCGCAGAAGGCCGTGTTCCCGGCGGTCCAGGCGAACGCCTGGCTGCTCTTCAACGGCGGCAAGGCGAAGGTGTCGCCCGACACGGTCGGCATCGCCAAGCCCTGAGCCCGCGGCAGCGGAGACCGCCATGTCGATGAACGGCGACATCGCCTTCACGGACCTGCCTGCCGAGGAAGCGCGCGCCGTCGCCACGAGCGAACTGCGCAGCGGCCTGGCGTGGGCGGCGTTCGGCGTCGCCGTGCTGGCGCTGTCGCTGCGCATGGACCGGCTCGAGGCGCAGCACATCAATCCGTACACCGCGCCCGGCTTGTTGCCCGGCCTGCTCGGCATCGTCACGATCCTGCTCGGCGGCCTGATGGCGCTGCGCAGCTGGCGGCGCGGCGGCCGCTTCGCCGGCGGGCCGCGGCTGGCGATGAGCGGCGTGGCGATGCGGCGCCTGGCGCTGGTGCTCGGCCTGATCGTGGCCTACACGGTCGTGCTGCTCGGCCGCGGCCTGCCGTTCTGGCTCGGCGCCGCGATCTACGTCACCGCCTCGATCGTCCTGCTGCAGGCGCCGCAGCGCGCTGCAGAGGGACGCGGCCTGACGCTGCGCGAGGCGGCCACCGCGCTCGCCATCGGCCTGGCCGCCGGCTGGGTCATCACGTGGGTGTTCCAGGACGCGTTCCTGGTGCGCCTGCCCTGACCATGCTTTCGGGACTCGCCGACTTCGGCAACGCCTGGCTCGGGTTCATGAACCCGACCTCGATCGCGCTCGGCCTCGGCGGTGCGCTGCTCGGCATCATCGTCGGCATCCTGCCGGGCCTCTCGGCCACGCTCGTGATCGCGCTGCTGACGACGATCACGATCAAGCTGCCGGCCAACAACGCCATCCTCGTCCTGATCTGCTCGTACGTCGGCGCCCTGTACGGTGGCTCGCGCACCGCGATCCTGCTCAACATCCCAGGCACCGCCGCCAATGCCGCGTCGTGTGCCGACGGCTATGCGCTGGCGCAGCGCGGCGAGGCGGGTCGTGCCATCGGCATCGCCACCTCGGGCGCCTTCATGGGCACGCTATTCGGCGTCCTCTGCCTGGCGGCCTTCACGCCCTCGCTCGCGGAAGTGGCACTGGCGTTCGGCGCCTTCGAGTTCTTCTGGCTGGCGCTGTTCGGCGTCGCGCTGTCGGGCTCGATCGTCGGCGACGATCCGATCAAGGGCTGGCT
>JAYTYH010000277.1:0-3014 GCA_043742485.1 Rhizobacter sp. | reverse complement strand
CTCAGCTTCGCCGGCCCGGAGCCAGTCGCGGCGGTGTCGTGGCCGTGGCGCCTGCTCGACCTCAGCACCGCCTATCTGCCGCTGGCAATGATGGGTGTGCTCGCCGCCGGCACCTGGTGGCTGGTGCGCAATGCGCCCACGACCGACGTGCCGCCGGCGGCCGTGGCGCCACGCCATGAGCCCGACTACCTGATGAAGAACTTCGTCGTCCAGCGCTTCGACGCTGCTGGAACCTTGCGCACGCAGATCGAAGGCGAGCAGCTGCGCCACTTCCCCGACGACGACACGCTCGAGGTCGAAACCGCGCGCATCCGCGCCATCGGCGACCACGGCACCGTGACGTTGGCGACGGCGCGCCGTGCGCTTGCCAACGGCGACGGCAGCGAAGTGCAGCTGCTCGGCGATGCGTACATCGTTCGCCCGGCCACCGGCAAGGAGCAGACGGTCGAGTTCCGCGGCGAGTTCCTGCACGCATTTCGCAACCTCGAGCAGGTCCGATCGCACCTGCCAGTGGTCGTGACGCAGGGCTCGAGCGTCGTCCACGCCGAGGGTATGCTGTACGACAACCTGGCGCGCGTCGTGACTCTCACAGGCCGCTCGAGCGCGACCTTCGATCCGCCGAAGCGGGCGCCGCCGCGATGACCGACGCCGCTGGCCACAGCCGCCTCGTCTTCATCACCGGCGCTTCGAGCGGCATCGGCCAGGCGCTGGCGGCACGCTTTCACGCGGCCGGATATCGCCTGGCACTGGTCGCGCGCCGCGACCAGGAAGTCGCGGCTTGGGCCCGGTCGCAGGGCTTCGCCGGCGACAGCTTCGCCGTCTACGCGGCCGACGTTCGCGACATCGCTGCCATCACCGGCGCCGGTGCCGCCTGCATCGCGGCTCAGGGGCTGCCCGACGTCGTCGTCGCCAACGCCGGCATCAGCGTCGGCGTCGATACGGCGGCGTTGGCCGATCTCGAGGTCATGCGCGCCACCTACGAGACCAACAACCTCGGCATGGCCGCGACCTTCCAGCCGTTCATGGCCGCGATGCAGGCGCGCGGCGCTGGCACGCTGGTCGGCATCGGCAGCGTCGCCGGCATCCGCGGCTTGCCCGGACACGGCGCCTACTGCTCGAGCAAGGCCGCTGTCATCAGCTATTGCGAGACGCTGCGCGGCGAGATGCGCGCCTCTGGCGTCAAGGTCGTGACGGTCGTGCCTGGCTACATCGACACGCCGTTGACGCGCGGCAATCGCTACGCGATGCCGTTTCTGATGAGCGCCACCGATTTCGCCGACCGCGCCTTCGACGCCATCGTCGAAGGCGCTGCCTTTCGAGTCATCCCGTGGCAGATGGGTTGGGTGGCGAGGCTCATGCGCGTGCTCCCGAACGGCTTGTTCGATCGCCTCGTTGCCGGCCGCGCACGCAAGCGCCGGCAGGGCGAGTAAGGGGCACGAAAGCCGCAGGCAGCAAAAAGGCGGTGAGCTTTCGCCGCACCGCCTTTATGGAGAGCCGCACCGGCGTGCGGTGCGTGGTCTCGGAGGTTTCTCAGTAGCCGCCGCGGCTGCCGCCGCCGCCGCCGCCGGAACGACCGCCGCTGCCGCCACCGCTGCCGTAACCGCCGCCACCGCCGGAGCGGCCACCGCCACCACCGCCGTAGCCGCCACCACCGCCACCGCCGTAACCGCCGCCGCCGCCGGTGCCGCCACCGCCGCCGGAGCGCGTGCCGCCGCCACCGCCGTAGCCGCCGCCACCACCGGTGCTGCCGCCACCGCCGCCGAAGCCACCACGGCTGCCGCCGCCGCCACCGAAGCCACCCGGACGCTCTTCGCGCGGACGTGCTTCATTGACGACGATGGCGCGGCCGTCGAGGGCCTGGCCGTTCATGCCGTTGATCGCGGCTTGTGCTTCGGGGTCGGAGCCCATCTCGACGAAGCCGAAGCCCTTCGAGCGGCCGGTGTCCCGGTCCATCATGACCTTCGCCGACGAGACCGTTCCGTATTGCGCGAACGCCTGCTGCAGGTCCTCGTCGCGGATGTTGTACGAGAGGTTGCCGACGTACAGTTTATTGCCCATGGAAAAGCTGCCTTCCTGTTCTTTATCTATAGAAAATGTGGAGCTTCTACCCGTCGTGAACTATTTCAAGAAGGCGCTGCTTCCATGCACAGACTGACAAATATAAGTGAACTGGCAGAAAAATAGGCTTAGGAGCTACCAGATTTGTTGTTTTCGGGCAGTGCTCGCGAGCGACTTTCGCCGAGGATGACTGCCGACACGACACCGGCTCCGCGCATCGCCAGCCTGGTGCCGAGCCTGACCGAGCTGGCGGTAGCGCTTGGGCTCGGTGCCCGGCTCGTCGCCCGCACCGGCTTTTGCATTCATCCCGCAGCCGGAGTCGCCGGGATCGCGAAGGTCGGCGGCACGAAAGACGTCAACCTCGACAAGCTGAGACGGCTGGCCCCGACCCACGTCCTCGTCAACGTCGACGAGAACCGGCTCGAGACCGTCGAGGCGATCCGTGCCTGGGCCACTGCGCCGGAGATCGTGGTGACGCATCCACGAACGCCCGAAGACAACCTCGCGCTGGTCGATCAGCTCGCGGCCGTGTTCGCAGCGGAGTCGGGCGTCGCAGCCCGGGCAGCGCTTCTGCGCGAGGAGTTGAGCGCCGCATTGCAGGCGACCGGAGCCGAGGCAGGCGGCACGGCGCGAGCCAGCCAGCGCGTGCTCTACCTCATCTGGCACGACCCCTGGATGACGGTCGCGCGCGACACCTATATCTCGCGCATGCTGGCGCGCATCGGCTGGGCGACGTTGCCGGCGCTCGACGGCGGCGCCACCGGCAAGGCGCGCTATCCGGTCGTCACGGGCGCCGAGCCATGGCTGGCCGACGTCGACCGCATCCTCCTCAGCTCGGAGCCGTTCGCGTTCACCGCGCAGCATGTCGACGAAGCGCGGCGTCTTTGCCCGCGCGCCCGCGTCCAGGCCGTCGACGGCGAATTGCTGAGCTGGTACGGCGCTCGCGCCGTCGCCGG
>JAYTYH010000276.1:0-1555 GCA_043742485.1 Rhizobacter sp. | reverse complement strand
GTGACCAAGGCCATGGAATCGGCGCGCCGCAACATGATCAAGGTGCAGTTGAAGAACGGCACCATTTATCACAAGGTGATCGGCGAGCACGGCGCATCGCGGGTGCTGATGGCTCCGGCCAAGCCAGGCGATGGAATCATCGCCGGTGGCCCGATGCGCGCCGTCTTCGAAGTGATGGGTGTGACCGACATCGTCTGCAAGAGTCTCGGCTCGTCGAATCCGTACAACATCGTGCGCGCCACGCTCGACGGCCTGAAGCGCTGCAGTACACCGGCCGAGATCGCCGCCAAGCGTGGTCTCACGGTCGAAGAAATCACGAGCTGACCATGACCGACGACAAACACAGCGAAACGAAAGCGGCCGGGTCGACCGTCAGCATCCGGCTCGTCAAGAGCATCGCCGGCACGCGCGAGTCGCATCGTGCCACTGTGCGCGGCCTCGGCCTTCGCAAGCTCAACAGCGAGTCGACGCTCGAAGACACGCCGTCGGTGCGCGGAATGATCGGCAAGGTCTCTTACCTGTTGAAGGTGCTATGAGATGGAACTGAACAGCATCAAGCCCGCGGCGGGCGCCAAGAAGGCTCGCCGTCGCGTCGGTCGCGGCATCGGCTCGGGCCTCGGCAAGACTGCGGGTCGTGGCCACAAGGGCCAGAAGTCGCGTTCGGGCGGCTACCACAAGGTCGGCTTCGAAGGCGGCCAGATGCCGCTGCAACGTCGTTTGCCCAAGCGTGGCTTCAAGTCGCATCTGCTCAAGTACAACGCTGAAATCTCGTTGACCACGCTCGAGCGCCTCGGCGCTGCCGAGGTCGATATGCTGACGCTGAAGCAGGCCAAGCTGATCGGCGAAATGATCAAGGTGGTTAAGGTCATCAAGAGCGGCGAGTTGACGAACAAGGTTGCGCTCAACGGCGTCGGCGCGACTGCCGGGGCGAAGGCGGCCATCGAGGCCGCCGGCGGCTCGGTCGCTTGAGCTTCTGAACGAGTAGAGACGACCCGTGGCAACGAGCGCGCAAGCGAATCAGCTGGCCAGGAGCGGCAAGTTCGGCGACCTTCGCCGGCGCCTGCTGTTCCTGCTCGGTGCGCTCGTGGTCTATCGCCTCGGCGCCCATATTCCGGTGCCGGGCATCGATCCAAACGCGTTGCAAGCGCTATTCCAGAACCAGCAGAACGGCATCCTGAGTCTGTTCAACATGTTCTCGGGTGGCGCGCTGTCGCGCTTCACCGTGTTCGCGCTGGGCATCATGCCGTACATCTCGGCGTCGATCATCATGCAGCTGATGACATACGTCGTACCGACGCTCGAGGCCCTGAAGAAGGAAGGCGAGTCGGGGCGGCGCAAGATCACTCAGTACACGCGCTACGGCACGCTCGGGCTGGCGCTTTTCCAGTCGCTCGGCATTGCCCTAGCGCTCGAAGGTTCGCAGGGTCTCGTCATCACGCCGGGCTTCAGCTTTCGAGTTACCGCCGTCGTGAGCCTGGTCGCCGGCACCATGTTCCTGATGTGGCTCGGCGAGCAGATCACCGAGCGCGGCCTCGGCAACGGCATCTCGATCCTT
>JAYTYH010000275.1:0-4321 GCA_043742485.1 Rhizobacter sp. | reverse complement strand
GGCTCGGCCGCATCGATCCTGCGAATGCCTACGCCGGGTCGTTCCCGACCCGGGCTGCACAAGACAACGAACGCGTGCCGACGCTGGCGGCCGTGTTCGCGCTGGTGGCGTCGCTCGGCGCCGACCACGTGCGTTTCGACATCGAGACCAAGGTCTTCCCCGATCACCCCGAGTGGACGATCGATCCCGACACCTTCACGCGAAAGCTGCCCGACGTGATCCGCTCCGCCGGCATGACGAAGCGGGTGATGATCCAGAGCTTCGACTGGAAGACGCTCAAGCTGGTGCAGGAACTCGAGCCGGGCATGGACACGGTCTACCTCAGCGCCCCCAGCAACCTCGACGCCGGCGGTCGCTGGACACTCGGCATGCTGCCCGGCGCCTACCCGAGCGTCGGCCACATGGTGAAGGCGGCTGGCGGCACGATCTGGTCGCCTGCCTTCCAGATGCTCAGTGCCGGCGACCTGAAGACAGCGCAGCAGCTCGGCCTCAAGGTCGTGCCGTGGACGGTGAACGACCCGCGCGACATGGACCGCATGATCGGCTGGGGCGTCGGCGGCCTCATCAGCGACTACCCCGACCGGGTCCGCGCCGCGATGCAGGCGCGCGGCATGTCCTTGCCGGCGCCCGTCGCGCCGCGCTGACGAAGCGCCCGCGGCGAGCGCCCTGCCGGACTCAGCCGATCTCGGCGAGGCGGATGCAGGCGGCCTCGTGGTCCGCGCCCACCTCCAGCAGCGGCGGCACCGCCTGCGCGCAGGCCGCCGCGGCATAGGGGCAGCGGGTGCGAAAGACGCAGCCCGAAGGCGGTGCCAGCGGCGACGGCAGCTCGCCCGTCAGCGCCGTGCGCGCAGCGCGGCCCAGCGCCGCGCTGCCGTGGCCGCCGCCGACCCGCGGCGTGCTCGCCAGCAGCGCTCTCGTGTAGGGATGGCGCGGCGTGTCGAACAGGGCGCGCTTCGGCGCCCGCTCCATGACGCGGCCGAGATACATCACGAGCACTTCGTCGGCGATGAGCTCGACGACGGCGAGGTTGTGCGAGATGAAGACATAGGCGACGCCGGTCTCCTCCTGCAGGTCCATCAGCAGGTTCAGCACCTGGGCCTGGATCGAGACATCGAGCGCCGACACCGGCTCGTCGGCGACGACGATCTTCGGCTCCAGCATCAGCGCCCGCGCGATCGCGACGCGCTGGCGCTGGCCGCCGGAGAACATGTGCGGGTAGCGGCCGTGGTGCTCGGGCCGCAGGCCGACGCGCTCGAGCATGGCGCGCGACTTCGCGCCGCGATCGGCCGCGCTCATCGTGGTGTGGATGGCCAGCGGCTCCTCGAGCGCCTGGCCGATCTTCTTCCTCGGGTTCAGGCTCGCGAACGGGTTCTGGAACACCATCTGCACGGTGCGGCGCAGGCTCTTTTTGGCCGCGTCATCGGCGGTCGACACGTCGCTGCCGGCAATTCGCAGGCTGCCCGCGGTCGGTGTCTCGAGCATCGCCACCTGGCGCGCCAGCGTGCTCTTGCCGCAGCCCGATTCGCCGACGACGGCGAGGGTGCGGCCAGCCTGCAATGCGAACGACACGCCGTCGAGTGCGCGCACCGTCGCCTTCGGCTTCAGGAAGCCGGTGGCGACCGCGTAGTGCCGGGTCAGGCCGTCGGCTTCGAGCAGCGGCGCATCACTGTCTGTCATGCGACCTCGAGATGCCCGGGCAAGGGAAAGAAGCAGCGGGCGCGCGCATCGCCGAGCTCGAACAGCGCCGGCCGCTCGGCGCGGCAACGCGGCTGCACGTAGGGACAGCGCGGCGAGAGCAGGCAACCCTGCGGCCGGTCGAGCGCGCCGGGCACGACGCCGGGCAGCGACTGCAGCCGCCGGCGGCCGGCGTTGCGTTCGGGCAGCGCCGCGAGCAGCGCCTCGGTATACGGATGGCGCGGCTGCTCGAAGATCTCCGGCACGGCGGCGGTCTCGACGACCTGGCCGGCGTACATCACGAGGACGCGGTCGGCCACCTCGGAGACGACGCCGAGGTCGTGGGTGATGAGCACCAGCGCCATGCCGCGCTCTTCCTGCAGCTTCTTCAGCAGCGCCAGCATCTGCGCCTGCACGGTGACGTCGAGGGCGGTGGTCGGCTCGTCGGCAATGAGCAGGCGCGGGTTGCAGGCGATCGCCATCGCAAGCATCACGCGCTGGCTCATGCCGCCGGAGAGCTGGTGCGGGTAGGCGTCGAGGCGGAGCTCGGCGTCGGCGATCTCGACCGCCTTCAGCAACTCGAGGGCGCGGGCGCGGCGCGCCTTGCGCGAGCCGCCTTCGTGCAGCGCGATCGTCTCCATGAGCTGGAAGGCGACCGTGAACGACGGGTTCAGGCTCGAGCTCGGGTCCTGGAAGATCATGGCGATGTCGGCGCCGAGCAGGGTGCGCCGCTCGCGCGCCGACATCGTCTGCAGGTCGCGGCCGTCGAAGGCCAGGCGCGCCGCACGCACGCGGCCGGGCTCGTCGACGAGGCCCATCGTCGCCAGCGCCGTCACGCTCTTGCCCGAGCCAGACTCGCCGACGATGCCGACGACTTCGCCGGCGTCGACGTGGAAGGAGACGTCGTCGACGGCGATGAGGGATGTGCCGCCGGGGGCCGGGAACGCGACCGTCAGGCCGCGCACTTCGAGCAGCGCGGTCATGCCCGTGCCTCGCTCGATACGCGCAATTGCAGAAGAACCAGTTCGACCGCGGCGTCCTGCCGATCCGGCGGGTACTTGTACTTGCGCAAGATGCGCCTGACCATCAGGCGCAGTCGAGCCTGAACACTTTCGCGCGCTGACCAATCCACCGTGAGGTTCTTGCGCAGGTTCTCGGCAAGCTCATGGGCGATCTTCTTCAGCGTCTCGTCGGTCAGCTCCCGCACCGCTGATTCATTCTCGGCCAGCGCGTCGTAAAAGCGCACCTCATCTTCGTTCAGGCCGAGCTGCTCGCCGCGTGCCGCCGCTTCGCGAAACTTCTTCGCCATCTGCACCAGCTCTTCCATCACCTGCGCGGCTTCGATGGATCGGTTCTGGTAGCGCTGCACCACGTCGCTCAACATGTCCGAGAACTTCTTGTTCTGCACCACGTTGCTGGCAAAGCGTGACTTGATTTCTCCCTGGAGCAGCCGCTCCAGCAACTCGACGGCCAGGTTGCGCTCGGGCAGGTTCTTCACCTCGGCAAGGAAGGCGTCGTCGAGGATGCCGATGTTCGGCTTGTCGAGCCCCACTGCATCGAAGATGTCGACGACTTCTTCGGACACCACCGCCGAGCCGATGATCTGCCGGATCGCCAGCTCTCGCTCCTCGTTCGTTTTCTTCGCGGCACTGACCTCGCGCTTGGTCAGGATCACCTTCACGGCCTGAAAGAATGCCACTTCCTCGCGCACGGCCTTGGCTTCGTCGAGCGTGCAGCACAAGGTGAAGGCATTGCCCATTGCAACGGCCAGATCGGCGAAGCGCTTCTTGCCATCGCGCCCTTGCGAAGAAGACAGGCCCAGCACGAAGTTGGCCGCGCCCGCCAGGGTCTTGTGGCCGCCTATGAGGAAGCCGCTGTAGTCGTAGCCGTGCAGCATGCCGCGCAGAGCATCCAGCTTCTCGGCGAGCACGCTGAAGGCTTCGTGCGCGTCGACCGTCAAGCGGCCGCGGCCGTGGCTCGCGGTGTACTCCTTCAGCGCCGACTTCAGCTCGTTGGCGATGCCGATGTAGTCGACCACCAGGCCGCCCTGCTTGTCCTTGAAGACGCGGTTCACGCGGGCGATGGCCTGCATCAGGTTGTGGCCCTTCATCGGCTTGTCGACGTAGAGCGTGTGCACACACGGTGCATCGAAGCCGGTGAGCCACATGTCGTGCACGATCACGATGCGCAGCGGATCGCCGGGGTTCTTGAGGCGCTTCTCCAAGCGCTTTTTCACCTGCGCGCTGTAGATGTGCGGCCTCAGCAGCGCCTTGTCGCTGGCCGAGCCCGTCATCACGATCTTGATGGCGCCTTGCTCGGGGTCGGCGCTGTGCCAGCCGGGCCGGAGCCGCACGACTTCGTCGTAGAGGTGGACACAGATCTCGCGGCTCATGGCCACGACCATGGCTTTGCCGGTCTGCGCCTTGTCGCGCTCCTCGAAGTGCGCGACCAGGTCGGCCGCCACGCTGGCGATGCGCGGCTCGGCACCGACCACTTTCTCCAGAGCGGCCCAACGACTCTTCAACTTCGCTTGCTGGCTCTCTTCCTCGTCTTCCGCCAGCTCGTCCACCTCATCGTCGATGGTGCTCAGCGCGTCGGCTCTGAGCCCGAGCCTGGCCAGCCGGCTCTCGTAGTAGATGGCGACCGT
>JAYTYH010000274.1:0-2189 GCA_043742485.1 Rhizobacter sp. | reverse complement strand
ACCCCGCGGCGGCGGCGATCCGGTTCCTGATGAAGGCCGATCCGGACGAAACACCGCTCACCGTCTCGTATGCACAGTTCATGGCCCGCGTCACGCAGTCCGCCAACCTGTTCGCCGACCTCGGCGTGGGCCCCGGCGACGTGGTGAGCCTGCTGCTGCCGCTGCTGCCACAGAGTTTCTTCGCGCTGTTCGGCGCGCAGGCCGCGGGCATTGCGAACCCGGTGAACCCGCTGCTGTCAGCGGCACAGATCGCCGAGATCCTGCGCGCCGCCAACACCAAGGTGCTGGTCGTGACCGGCCCGATGCCGGGCTCGGACATCTGGGACAAGGTGCAGCGCATCAAGGGCGAACTGCCGAACCTGAAGGCCATCGTCGTGGTGCACGGCGCTATTGACCCCGAACCCGCCCAAACCGGCACCCACTCGGTGTGCAGCTACGACGCGCTGATCGGCACCTACCCGGCCGACCGCCTGAGCAGCGGCCGGCGCATCGCTGCCGACGACGTGGCCGGATACTTCCACACCGGCGGCACCACCGGCACGCCCAAGCTCGTACGCCACACGCACGGCAACCAGGTCTACCAGGCCTGGGCAATGGGGCTGATGCTGCCGATGGCCGGCCGCAGCCTGCTGTTCGGGCTGCCGCTGTTCCACGTCGGCGGCGCGCTCACCCAGGGCCTGGCGCCGTTGTGCGCGGGCGGCACGCTGGTGGTGCTGTCGCCGGCCGGCTGGCGCGAACCGAATTCGATCCGCAACGTCTGGCGGCTGGTCGAGCGTTACCGGCCGGCCGTGTTCGGCGGCGTTCCCACGGTGCTGGCCGCGGCACTGAACGTGCCGGTGGCCGGCGCCGACATCTCCAGCATCGAATGCGCCTCGGGCGGCGGCTCGGCCATTCCGGTGGCGGTCGGATCGGCCTACGTCGCACTGCTGAACAAGCCGGTGCTCGAGGTCTACGGCATGACCGAGACTTCCAGCGTCCACACGATGAACTATGCCGACCGGCCGCTGCGCATCGGCTCGGCCGGCCACGCCGTGCCTTACAGCCGGGTGCGCATCGTGAGGGTCGATGGGCAAGGCCGCTGCTCGGGCGACTGTGCGGTGAACGAGATCGGCATCGTCGCGATGGCCGGGCCGGGCGTTTTCTCCGGCTATCTGAGCGAGCAGCACAACCGGGGTGCCTTCGTCGAGCCGGGCTGGGTCAAGTCCGGCGACCTCGGCCGGCTCGACGAGGAAGGCTGCCTGTGGCTCACCGGCCGAGCCAAGGACCTCATCATTCGCGGCGGCCACAACATCGACCCGCTCGCCATCGAGGAAGTGTTCTTCCAGCACCCCGCCGTCGCGCTGGCGGCCGTGGTCGGCGAGCCCGATGCCTATGCCGGCGAACTGCCGGTGGCCTTCGTGCAATTGAAGCCCGGGAGGCAGGTCGAGGGCGAGATCGACGCCGATGCACTGCTCGCCTTCGTGCGCGAACGAACGCCCGAGCGGGCCGCCGTGCCGGTGCACCTGTACTTCATCGACACGATCCCGCGCACGGCGGTCGGCAAGGTGTTCAAACCCGCGCTGCGCTGGGATGCGACGCAGCGCGCAGTGAGCCGGATGCTGGCCGACCTGGCGCCGGCCGGCGCGGTTGTCAACGTCGCGGTTGGCGCGCACGCGTCGCACGGCAGCCTGATCACGGTGAGCATCAACGGGGTCGAAGATGCCGCTCGTCGCGCACTGGTGCAGCAGGTGGACGAGCGGCTGAACCCGTTGGTGACGCGGCACGAGATCGTCTGGGGTTGAGACAGGCACGGCGAAGCGCCTGCGGCGCCGGCCTCGAAGGTGTCGGTTCGGCTGAACGACTTACGCAGTTGCGGTCGGCAACCGGCCATCGCCGCGCCGCCGCAGCCAAACCACGCCAACCGCCAGACCGATGCCGAGCAATGCGATGCTCGATGGCTCGGGGACGGCCCGGGCAGGTTCGGCATAGAGGAAGTCGTCCATCACGACGACATCGTCGATCGGGTTGCCGAGTACGCCGTTGGACACGATCGTATTCAGGCCGGAGGTGAGTCGAACCCGGCTGATTGCGCCACTGCCATCGACGACTGCTCCCAGGAAACTCAGGCCCTGGTTGCCGCCGACCATGGCGTCTCTTGAATAGATCAACGTGTCACTCTGGTCGAAGAACTCGACTTTGGTCAGGCCGGC
>JAYTYH010000273.1:0-10307 GCA_043742485.1 Rhizobacter sp. | reverse complement strand
GCAGAGCTCCCAATACCGCCGCTACAACATCGCCGGCATCACGCCGGGCGACGACTACGCCGCCATGCGCCAGGTGCTCGTGCGCCGCTACGCCAAGCTCGTCGAGGCAGCGGCGCAGGGCACGGCACGGCTGCCCGACCTGGTGCTCGTCGACGGCGGCCGAGGCCAGGTCGGCGTCGCCCGCGGGGTCTTCGAGGAGCTCGGCATCGATCTGTCGCGCATCGTCGGCGTCGAGAAGGGCGAGGGCCGCAAGGTCGGTCTCGAGGAGTTGCTGTTCGCCGATGGCCGGCCCAAGGTCGGCCTCGGTCGGGATTCGGCGGCTTTGATGCTGGTGGCGCAGATCCGCGACGAGGCACATCGCTTTGCCATCACCGGAATGCGGGCCCGCCGTGCCAGTGTGCGCACAGGCGCCAGCAAACTCGAGGAAATCGCCGGCATCGGGCCGCGCAAACGCGCGAAACTGCTGCAGCGCTTCGGTGGGGCGCGCGGCGTCGGCCAGGCCAGCGTCGAGGACCTCGTCAGCGTCGAAGGCATATCACGCGAACTTGCGGAGGAGATCTATCGTGCGCTGCATTGAACTCGAGAGAGCCGCCACCGCGCGCGTCGCCGCCGGCCGCCTGGCGATTTTGCTCAGCGCGGTGATCGCGGCATGCTCGGGCGGGCCCGACAAGGCGCCGGGCGACGCGCCGGGCCGCAGCACCGGCTCGACGGCGCCGACCGCGACCGGGACCACGACCGCCCCGACCGCCCCGGCAGTGATCATGACGGCGCCGGCGCTGTCACCGCGCAAGGCATTGCCGCCGCCCGGCACCAAGCGCAGCTGGGCCGAGGTGCGCAAGCAGGCGGCCGAGCGGCTCGTCGCCGCCAATCCCGACATCACCTACATGGGCAAGGTGCCCGACCAGCTGCTCGCCATCCCGGTGCTCGAGATCGAGCTCAACCGTGACGGCAGCGTGCGCAAGATCGAGATCCTGCGCCAGCCGCGCGAGGCCAAGGACACCTTGCGGATCGCCGTCGACTCGGTGCAGCGGGCTGCGCCTTACGGCGACATCTCGCACTTGCCGAAGCCGTGGAAATTCGTCGAGACCTTCCTCTTCGACGAAGACCGCAAGTTCAAGCCGCGCACGCTCGACTAGCAGGGCAGACTGCCCGCGCCGGCTGCGGAGCCGACCCCGCAGCCAAGCCGGCCGACATGCTTGGGCACAATCGGGCTATGTTCTTCAACCTGCCGACGCTGCTGACCTGGGCCCGAATTCTCGCCATCCCCGTCATCGTCGCCGTGTACTACACGAGCCTGTCGCCGGCGACCCAGAACGTCGTCGGGACCGGTCTTTTCATCGTCTTCGCGCTGACCGATTGGGCCGACGGCTATCTGGCGCGCCGGCTCAACATGACGTCGTCGTTCGGCGCCTTCCTCGACCCCGTCGCCGACAAGTTCCTCGTCACCGCAGCCTTGCTGGTGCTGGTCCAGCTGCACCGGCTCGACGCCTTCATCGCCCTCGTCATCATCGGCCGCGAGATCGCGATCTCGGCGCTGCGCGAATGGATGGCCCAGATCGGCGCCGCGCGCAGTGTCGCGGTGCACATGCTGGGCAAGGTCAAGACCGTCGTGCAGATGGTCGCCATTCCGTTCCTGCTCTACGACGGCCGTCTCTTCGGCCTCATCGACACGGCCTGGTGGGGCACGGTATTGATCATCGTCTCGGCGGTGCTGACGATCTGGTCGATGGTCTATTACCTCCAGAAGGCCTTGCCGGAAATCCGCAAGCGTGTCCGCTGAAGGCGCCATGAACGCAGGCCGGCGTCCGGCCTTGATCGCGGCCATGCCGTGGGTCTTCGTGCTGATCTGGTCGACCGGATTCGTGGTCGCGCGGTTGGCGATGCCGCATTCGCCGCCGTTCAGTTTTCTGGTCGTACGCTTCGCGCTGTCGGCGCTGTGCCTCGTCGCCTGGATCGCGTTGGCCGGTGCCGCCTGGCCCAGCGGCCGCGGCCAATGGACCCACCTCGCCGTCACCGGTGTACTGATGCAGGCCGGCTACCTCGGCGGCGTGTGGTCGGCAGTCAAGGCTGGCATCGGCGCCGGCACGGTGGCGCTGCTGGTCGGCCTGCAACCGGTGCTGACGGCGCTCTGGGTGGCGCGCAGCACATCGTCGCGAGGCGCCAGTCGGGTCTCGTCGCGGCAATGGCTTGGCCTGCTGCTCGGCCTGGCCGGGCTGTCGCTGGTGGTCTCGCGCAAGCTCGGTGCCGGCGAGATTCGTGCGGCCAGCCTGGCGATGGCGGTGATCGCATTGCTGGGCATCACCGCCGGCACGCTGTACCAGAAGCGCTTCGTCGGCGCCTGCGACGTGCGCACGGCGAGCGCCGTGCAGATGGCCGCCGCGTTCGTCGTCTGTCTGCCGCTGGCGCTGCTAGAAACGGAGCCCATGGACTGGCACCTCGATCTCGTCGCCGCCATGGCGTGGTCCGTCGTGGCACTGACGCTCGGCGGCAGCTCGCTGTTGTATCTGCTGATCCAGCGCGGCGAGGCGACGGCCGTCGCCAGCCTGCTCTATCTCGTGCCGCCGTGCACCGCGCTGATGGCGTGGTTCATGTTCGACGAGTCGTTCACGCCGCTGATGATGATCGGCATGGCACTGACGGTGGCCGGCGTGGCCATCGTCGTACGGCCATCGTCGCGCCCGGCTTCTTCGGAGACACCCTCATGACAGTCACCCATCGCATCGCCGTCATCGCCGGCGACGGCATCGGCACGGAGGTGATGCCCGAAGGCCTGCGTGCCCTCGAGGCCGTCGCCAGCCGCTTCGACATCGGCCTGACCTTCGACCATTTCGACTTCGCCTCGTGGCCCTACTACGAGCGCCACGGCACCATGATGCCGGCCGACTGGAAAGAGCAGATCGGCGGCCACGACGCGATCTTCTTCGGCGCCGTCGGCTGGCCGGAGAAGATCGCGGACCACGTCTCGCTGTGGGGCTCGCTGATCAAGTTCCGGCGCGAGTTCGATCTCTACGTGAACCTGCGGCCGGCTCGTCTCATGCCCGGCGTGCGGTCGCCGCTGGCGGGCCTTTGCGCGGGCGACATCGACATGATGATCGTGCGCGAAAACACCGAGGGTGAGTACTCGAGCATCGGCGGCCGCATGTTCGAAGGTACCGAGCGCGAGGTCGTCGTCCAGGAGACCGTGATGTCGCGCGTCGGCATCGATCGCGTCCTGAAGTATGCGTTCGAGCTGGCGATGTCGCGCCCGAAGAAGCACCTCACGTCGGCGACCAAATCGAACGGCATCGCCATCACCATGCCGTACTGGGACGAACGCTTCGATGCCATGGCATCGCGCTTTCCCGAGGTCAGGGTCGACCGGTACCACATCGACATTCTTTGCGCCCACTTCGTGCAGCGGCCGCAGATCTTCGACACCGTCGTCGCCAGCAACCTCTTCGGCGACATCCTCAGCGACCTCGGTCCGGCGTGCACCGGGACCATCGGCATCGCGCCTTCGGCCAACCTGAATCCCACGCGAGAGCATCCGTCGCTGTTCGAGCCGGTCCACGGCTCCGCGCCAGACATCGCCGGCCGCGGCATCGCCAACCCGATCGGGCAGATCTGGTCGGGCGCGCTGATGCTCGATTTCCTCGGCCATCGCGACGCCCACGACGCGCTGATGACGGCCATCGAGGCGGTGCTCGAGCCGGACTCGCAGGCACCGAAGACGCGAGACCTCGGCGGCACCGCCGGCACCAGCGATCTCGGCCGCGCCGTCGCTGCGGCCGTCGCCGGCGCTCCTTCGCCGATCGCGAGGGTGACCGACCCTGTGCATCGCTAGGCCCGCGTCGTCGGGCTGTCAAGCATCAAAAGCGGGATCGCGGCAGCGAAACTTGATGCACGGTCTCAATAGAATCGCCAACCCCGCTTGACACTGAAGTATCGCGACGCTGTAATGGTTTGGCCCCGGCATGCGTCTACTCGCTGCTGTGCAAAGCGGCACCGAATTCCATCGAGACATCGATTCCTGAGGGGGAACATTTGTGAACAAAAGCGAACTGATCGAGCACATCGCCAAGCAGGCCGACATCTCCAAGGCCGCGGCTTCGCGCGCGCTGGAGGCCGTGATCGGCGGCGTGAAGACAAGCCTGAAGAAGAACAACACGGTCTCGCTCGTTGGTTTCGGTACGTTCAGCGTCGGCAAACGCGCGGCGCGTGCCGGCCGCAACCCGCGCACTGGCGCGGCGATCAAGATCAAGGCGGCCAAGGTGCCGAAGTTCCGGCCGGGCAAGGCCTTGAAAGACGCTCTCAACTGATGCCGGGCCCCGGGCCCGCACGGGTGCTTAGCTCAGCTGGTTAGAGCGGCGCCTTTACACGGCGTAGGTCGGGGGTTCGAGCCCCTCAGCACCCACCAGTCAAACCGGCGCGGGGTCTCTTCGGCGCGCAGGCCTCGGCTAGAATTCGCGGCCGCAAAGAAGGGCGAACCTCGGTTCGCCCTCCTCGCTTCAGTCCTCGCATTCGGTTCTCGTATTCGAATCCGCCATCGGGTTCGCTATCTCGGGTTCGCTCCCGCCAACGATGTTCGATTTTTTCCGCCGACACACGCGCGTACTCCAGTTTCTACTGGTGCTGCTCGTCTTCCCTGCGTTCGCCTTCGTCGGCATTCAAGGCTACAGCCGCATGTCGGGAGGTGACCAGCAGTCGCTCGCCACCGTTGCTGGTCAGCCGATCACGCAACTCGAGCTCGACAACGCGATGCGCGACCGCCTCGACCGCACGCGGCGGCAGATGCCGGGCATCGACCCGAAGCTCTTCGAGACGCCGGAGATGCGCCGCCTCGCGCTCGACGCCCTGGTGCGCGAGCGGGTGCTGCTCGTGGCCGCCGACAGGCTTCACCTCATCCCGGCCGATGACCGGCTGGAGCGCTTGTTCAAGAACGATCCGGAGTTCGCGCAACTGCGCAACCCGGACGGCAGCGTCAACCGCGACACACTGGCGTCGCTTGGTTTGTCGTCGGCGGGCTTCGCCGAGCGCCTGCGCCAGGATATCGGCAGCCGCCAGGTTTTGCAGGGTCTGGTCGGCAGTGCCATTGCGCCGGCGACGTCGGCCTCGGCCGCGCTCGACGCGATGTACCAGCAGCGCGAGGTGCAGGTGCTGCGCTTCGAGACCAAGGACTACCTCGCCAAGGTTGCGCCTACCGAGGCCGAGATCGAGGCCTTCTACAAGGACCCGGCGAACGCAGCGCAGTTCCAGGCACCCGAGGAAGCCAGCATCGAGTACGTCATGCTCGACCTCGAAGGGCTGAAGAAGGGCGTGACCGTGTCCGACGCGGACCTGCGCAAGTATTACGCCGAAAACGAGAAGCGCTACACCTCGACCGAAGAGCGCCGCGCCAGCCACATCCTCATCCAGGCCGACAGGAGCGCGCCCAAGGCCGACCGCGACAAGGCCCGGGCGAAGGCCGAGCAGTTGCTTGTCGAGCTTCGCAAGAACCCGTCGTCGTTCGCCGAGGTCGCGCGCAAGAACTCGCAGGACGAAGGTTCCGCGGCGAAGGGCGGCGACCTCGACTGGTTCGCACGCGGCGCCATCGAGGGACTCGACTCGGCGTTCGATCTCAAGCAGGGCGAGATCAGCGGCGTCGTCGAAAGCAACTTCGGCTTCCACATCATCCAGGTCACCGGCGCTCGCGGCGGCGACAAGAAGAGCTTCGAGTCGGTGCGGGCCGAGCTCGAAAACGAGGTGCGTGGCCAGCTCGCGCAGAAGAAGTTCGCCGAGGCCGCAGTCGAGTTTGGCGACACCGTCTATGAACAGGCCGACAGCCTGAAGCCCGCTGCCGACAAGTGGAAGCTCGAGATCAGGAAAGCCGAGCACGTCACCCGCACCCCCGCCCCCGGCGCCACCGGAGTGCTCGCCAATGCCGGCTTCATCGAGGCCCTGTTCGCCAGCGACGTGACGCGTGACAAACGCAACACGAAAGCGATCGACGTCGGGGCGAACCAGCTCGCTGCCGGGCGGGTCGTGAAGTACGTACCTGCGCATCAGCAGCCGCTCGCCGACGTCAAGGACAAGGTCCGCGCACGCCTGGCCACCGCGCAGGCGGTCGCCATGGCGCGCAAGCTCGGCAGCGATCGGCTGGCGGCGGCGCGAGCGGCACCGGCAACGCCGATCGCCGACACCTCACAGGTCGTTTCGCGGGCGCAAGCGCGAGACCTCCCACCGGCGTTGATCGACGCCGTGCTGAAGGCGCCGACCACGACCCTGCCGGCTCTCGTCGGGGTCGATCTCGGCGATGCCGGTTACGCATTGGCGCGTGTCACGAAAATCTTGGGCCGGGACCCGAGCGTGGCCGATCCGGTGAAGGCGAACAGCCAATATGCGCAAGTCTGGGGCGACGCCGAGACACAGGCGTATTACGCCGCGCTGAAGTCGCGCTACAAGGTGAGCGTCGACACCGGAGCGCTCGCCACGCCACGTGAAGGTGCGGCTAGCACGCCACGCTGATCGGGCCGCCGCGGCGGGTGTTCCGTGGTCGTGCCGTGCCTCTCCGCTCGAAGCCCCTGGCTATACTTGTGGCTTCGGTGGTGGCTGTAGCTCAGTTGGTAGAGTCCAGGATTGTGATTCCTGTTGTCGTGGGTTCGAGCCCCATCAGCCACCCCACTGTCCCTCGAAGTGACAGCCAAGTGATTGATTTCTAAGGGAATCAATCAGTTGGCCCGCCAGGCCTAAAAGCCGGTTGGCTCACTGTCTGCAACACAATCTTGTGGAGCAGACCATGAAGGCGATCTCCGAGTGCATCCACGAACGCGGCAAGCTCGGCAACAGGTACGTCCGTCGCTGCATCCCGGCCGCCATTCGCGCCGGCTAGCCTTCAAGGCAGACTCGGCCTCTCCGCAGCCTCGGCACCGCCGATGCCCGGGAGGGGAAATCACGCGCCAGGCTTGAACTCGCCCGCATCGACGCGGAGTTCGAGCAGAAACGGCGGCACCTCGACTTGGGCCGCACCTCGATGTCGGCCCGGCGGGTCCGCAAGATCAGCAACGAGCAGCTCCAGGGCGTGGCGCGCTTTTGGGTGCGCCAGGTGCTGCTGAACGACGACCGGGGCCGGCAGCAAGGCTCGACGACGATGAGTTCGACGAGCTCGGTGAACATCTTCGCAGCCCACGCGCCGAGTTAGGAAGAATGCTCGCTCAGGGGAAGACGCTCGGTGTCTTTCCTGCCTGCATGGCTTCCTCTACCTCTGAGCGGCCTGGATTTCGACCCGGAGCAGGGATGCCAAGCGCGTCTGTTGCGTGTTCCTGCGCGCCGTCGTCGAGACGCTGGACCACCAGCTCGAAAGGCAGCGCGGGGACGTTCTCGACATCGATGTTGTTACGCCGGCCGAAGTCGACGTCGATTGCATCGCAGACACCGTGGCGGGATTTGGGGCGCCTCGCCGAGACGTACAAGTTGGCCTCGCCGAAGGACGTGACCCCGAAGCACAAGACGGACTTTGCCCAGTCGATGCGAGATCAGGCGCTTCAAGGAAAGCAGCGTTCAACAAAGGCGCAAGCGCCGGCTGCCTTTCGACGCGCTCCCGACCTCGGCCTCCTGTTCGGCTCCGAGGTCTTCACACGTTACAAGCGCTCCCAAGGTCAGTCCGGCGAGGCTTCCTCCTCGCCTCCATTTTCATTTGCACCAGAGTCGGCGCGCCGGGTCGACGAGCCGCTCAGGCGCTCTTCGCGACGCCGCCGCCGAGGTAGGCGGCCCGCACGGCATCGTTCGACCACAGCTCTGCCGGTTTGCCAGACACCGCGAGGCGGCCGGTTTCGAGCACGTAGCCGCGGTCGGCCACCGACAGCGCCATGCGCGCGTTCTGCTCGACCAGAAGCACAGTCGTGCCGCGGCGCCGGATCTCGGCAATGATCGAAAACACCTTCTGCACGATCACCGGCGCGAGGCCGAGCGAAGGCTCGTCGAGCAGCAGCAGACGCGGCCTAGCCATCAGGCCGCGGGCGACCGCCACCATCTGCTGCTGGCCACCCGAAAGCGTCCAGCCGAGCGCATCGGCGAACGGACGGATGTCGGGGAAGAGGTCGAACATCTCGTCCGACTCGCGGATCAGCGTGGCCTTGGCGATGCGGCCGCGGTTGGAAGCGCCGAGCATGATGTTCTCGCGTGCCGACAAGCCCGGAAAGACGCGCCGGCCTTCGGGTACGTGGGCGATGCCGAGCCTGACGATCGCCTCCGGTCCGAGCGCGATGATCGACTTGCCGTCGAACACCACGTCGCCGGCCGCGGGCTTCAGGAGGCCGGAGATCGCCCGCAAGGTGGTCGACTTGCCAGCGCCGTTGCCACCGAGCAGGGCGACGACTTCGCCGGCCTCGACGGCGAGCGACAAGCCATGCACGGCCTCGATCTCGCCGTAGCGAACGACCAGTCCGTCAAGCGAGATCAGGGGCATCGGGTTCGCTTCCGAGGTAGGCGGCGATCACGTCGGGCTGACGCAGCACGTCGGCGGCGACGCCGTCGGCGATGCAGCGGCCGAAGTTCAGCACGGTGATCCGTTCGGCGACTTCGGTCACGAGCGTCATGTCGTGATCGATGATGAGGATCGTCAGGCCCTTGGCAGCGATGCGCCGGAGCAGGTCGCGCAGGCCCAGCTTTTCGCTTGAGTTGAGCCCGGCAGCAGGCTCGTCGAGGAGAAGCAGCGTCGGGTTGCCGGCGAGCGCGCGGGCGATCTCGATCAAACGCTGATGCCCATAGGAAAACCCGGTGACGAGTTCCTGCGCGCGCGGCTCGAGTCCGACGAACGCGAGCGAAGCGCGCGCCCGCTCGACGAGTTCCGTGTGGCCGGCGCCGACATCGTTGCCGGGGTGCTCGGCGCCGATGACGACGTTCTCGAGCGCCGTCATGGAACGGAACAGGCGGATGTTCTGGAACGTGCGGCCCATTCCCGCGGCCGTGCGTGCGTGCGGAGGAAGCTTGGTGACATCGCGGCCGGCAAGCACGATGCGTCCGCCGGTGCCGACATAGATGCCCGACAGCACGTTCAGGGTGGTCGTCTTGCCTGAGCCATTCGGGCCGATCAGCGCATGCACCGCGCCGCGCTTCACCGTGAACGAGACGTCATCGACCGCCTTCAAGCCACCGAAATGCTTGCTCAGGGACTGCACCTCGAGCGCCAGTGGCGCGTCGGCGTGCGCCGGCGTCAATGTGAGCTCGGCGGCGGGCGCCACGAAGGGCGCCGGCGCGAACCAGCGCCGGACCCGATGCTGGACGAAGCCCCAGATGCCGTCGGGCATGTAGCGGATGATGAGAATGATCGACAGGCCGTAGATCGCCAGGTAGAGGCCCGGCACGCTCTTCAGAAAGCGCAGGCTTTCCGGCAGCACGATGAGCAGTGCCGTGCCGATCAGGGCGCCGACCGGCGAGGCGACACCGCCGAGCAGCGTCATGGTGATGAAGACGATCGACTCGGCGAAGCTGAACTGATCCGGGCTCACGTACGCGAAGCCGCCCGCGAACAGGCCACCGCCGATGCCGCCGAGCAGCGCCGACAACCCGAACGCCGCGACCTTGGTGCGGTAGACGTTGATGCCGGCGACGCCGGCCGCCAGCTCGTTGTCCCGCACCGCTCGCATCGAGCGGCCGAGCGGCGTCTGCGGCAGCCGCCAGACGAGGTAGCCCATGAGCGCCATCGTCAGCACGCACAGGCCCAGGAAGGCGTGCGCCGTCTCGAACATCGGCGGCCGCTGAATCCGGCCGACGCCGTCGGGTCCGTGTGTGACCGGGATCCAGTTCACCATGATCAGCGTGACGATCTGCTGGAAGCTGATGGTCACCATCGCCAAGTAGTGGCCGCCGAGGCGCAGCGTCGTCATGCCCAGGAGTGCGCCCATCACCAGCGCGATGCCGCCACCGAGCGCGAGCGCGACCCAGAAGTTCATGTGCAGATCGGCCGTGCCGAGGCCGACCGCATAAGCGCCGAAGCCGAAGAACGCCGCCTGCGCCAGGTTGATCTGACCGCACAGGCCGAGGACGACGGTCAGCCCGAACACGGCGATCGAGTAGCTCGCCGTCTGCACCAGGATGTGCATCGTGTAGTCGTCCATCGGCAGCAGGCCGACGATGGCGATCGCCAGCGCCGAGAGCGCGATGTAGGCGAGCGTGCCGGAGACGCGTCGCGCGGTGGGCACAGAAGTCGCCACGCCTAGGCCTTTTCCGCTACCCGTTCGCCGAAGATGCCCTGCGGCCGAAAGATCAGGAAGGCGACCAGAACCAGGAACGCGAAGCCGTCCTTGTAAGGCACCGAGATGTAGGCTGCCCCGAAGGTCTCGATGATGCCG
>JAYTYH010000272.1:0-7675 GCA_043742485.1 Rhizobacter sp. | reverse complement strand
CGACGACGGCGTCGGCATGGTTGCCGAGCTGCTGCCCCGCGTCTTCGACCTCTTCGTGCAAGGCGAGCGCGGCGCCGCACGGTCACAGGGCGGCCTGGGCATCGGCCTCACCCTCGCGCACCGGCTCGCCGAGCTGCACGACGGGCGGCTCGATGCCCACAGCGACGGCGAGGGACAAGGCAGCACGTTCACGCTGACGCTGCCAAGCGTCGAGCTGCTGTCGGGCGGCGAGCCGGCAATGCTGCCGGCCGGCTCCAGTGCAGTGCGGCGGCTCGATGTGCTGCTGGTCGACGACAACGACGACGGTCGCAGGATGCTGCGCGAGGTGCTCGAAGGCGCAGGCCACCGGGTGACCGAAGCCGTGGACGGGCCACAGGCGGTGGAGCGGGCAACCGCCGGGGCGTTTGATGTCGCGCTGATCGACATCGGCCTGCCCGGCTTTGACGGCCTGGAGGTGGCCCGGCGGCTGCGCGGCATGGGACCGCGGCACGCCACCACGCTCCTGGTCGCGATCACGGGCTATGGCGCGCCGCAGGACTACGCCCGCAGCCGCGCGGCCGGCTTCGACCTGCACGTGGTCAAACCCGTCGACGGCTTCGACCTGCTCGACCAGATGCAGCACCTGCTGCAGCAGGCACGGTAATCGCCGAGGGTCCGCTCAGTGCGCCGCGATGGCATCGTTGCGAGCCGGGCTGCGCTCCTTCTGCTCTGGGTCGGGATTGCCAGTTCCGGCCTGTGACAGCCAGTCATCCGGCCTGCACACGACACAGGCTCACATCAACCCTGTCGAACGGCAGCTTCTGAAACCTGGTCACGGCAGGCGGGTGCAGCGGCACGTACCGCGGCTTGCCCCCACGGGCTCTGAACAACGGCGCCACGCAGCGACCGCTAGCATGAGAGTCGGCTACCGCGCATTTACCGATTGATAGGCAGGGCTTCGACATGACATCCCCCCCGACGACGCGCTGCGACCTGCACCTGCATTCCTCGGCGTCGCTCACCACCGGGCAATGGTTCTCGCAATATTTCCAGGCGCCGGAAAGCTACGCCGACCCGAGGGAGCAGTACGACCTTTGCCGCAGCCGCGGGATGTCGCTCGTCACGCTCACCGATCACGACAGCATCGACGGTGGCCTGCAACTCGTCGGCCTGCCCGGCTTCTTTCTCTCGGTCGAGGTGTCGACGCGGTTCCCCGAGAACGACTGCGCCGTCCACGTGCTCGTCTTCGATGTGACTCCCGCTCAGCACGCCGCCTTGCAGCGCCTGCGCGCGAGCGTCTACGACGTCTGCCGCTTCCTGCGGCGCGCCGGGCTCGCGCACAGCTTGCCGCATCCCTTGATGAGCCCGAACTGGACCCTGGACTCGACGACGCTGGAGAAGTGCCTCGTGCTGTTCCCGACGATCGAGTCCGTCAACGGCCTGGTCGATCGGCGGATGGCCGGCGACACCGCACATCTGCTGGGGGCGCTGACCCCGGAGTTGCTGGGCGAGCTCGCGGCCAGGCACGACGTGGTGCTTCGGCACGGATCGCCGGCACGTCACGCCACCACCGCCGGATCCGACGACCACGGCCAACGCCGCAGCGGCTCCATTTGCACCGAGGTCGAGGGCACGCACGATGCGGCGTCCTTCCTGGAGCGCGTGATGCAGGGCGGAGGCCGCGCCGTCGGCAAGGGTGGCGAGCTGAACGCGATGGCCGTGTGCATTCAACAGACGACCTACAAGCACTTCCGTCGCGGCGCTGGAGGCCCGCGCGAAAGGAGCAGCCTCTTCGTCGATGCCATGGACGTGCTGGCCGGCCGTGCGGGGCCGGCCGCAGCCCGCCAGTCACGCGGCCGGGCCGACATCCTCGACTCCTTGATCCAGGCGGCCGCCCGGGCGCGCATCGCTCCGGGGCCGGCGCTCGACGTGCTCCGCAACCCGCAGGTGCCGAGCGACGACGACGACCGCGCCATCGTCGACGCCGTTGCCCGCCTCAGCGATACGCTGGCCGCGTCGGCGGCTCAGGGCCTCTGCGCGGCGCTCGTCGAGTTCGATCTCTACAGCGTGCTGGCGTCGATCAACGACCTGGCTGCCGCGGTCGGCGTCGCCGCACCGCTGCTGTTCGCGGCCGACCACTTCGGGCGCCAGGAGCAGCAGGCGCAACGGGTCTGGGCCGGCTGGACGGCCACGCTCCGGCCGCCCCGCCAGACCGTGCTCGCGGTCTTTTCCGACGCCCCCGAAAGCGGCAACGGCGTCGCCAAGTCGCATGCGGATCTCGCGGCGTCGTCGACCGCCGCCGGCCGCCGGATCTGGTTCGCGCGCTGCGATGCCGGTCTACCTTCGCCCGAATCGACGGCGCTGCCGTATCCGGCGCTGGCCCGCTTCCCGGTGCCGTTCTACGCTGGCATGGAGATCTGCATCCCTTCGCTGGCCGCGACCGTCGACCGGCTGTGGCGCGAGCAGGCGACCCATGTCGAGGTCGCCACCCCCGGCCCGATGGGGCTTGTCGGGCTGATCGCTGCCCAACTGCTGCGGCTGCCGGTGACGGCCACCTTCCATACCGATTTTTCCGACATGCTCCGCCTCTTCACGCCCGACCCCACGGCGGCATCGCTCGCGCACGTCTATCTCGGCTGGTTCTACCGCCGGGTCGACCGCGTGTTCATTCTGTCGGAGGCCGCGCGGCCACGGCTCGCCGAGTACCGCGTCGAGCCCGAACGCATCGCGCTGCTGCCGAGCGGGATCGATCCGAGCGATTTCTCTCCCGAGCATCGTTCGGCCTCGGTGTTTTCCGATCTCGGCATCGATGTCCGGGGCCGGCCCGTGGTGCTGAGCGTGGGGCGCCTGTCGGCCGAGAAAAATGTGGCCCTTATCGTGGCCGCCGTGCGGGAGTGCCAGTCGTGGCGGCAGCCGCCGCTGCTCGTCGTCGTCGGCGATGGCCCCCTGGCCGGATCGCTGCGCAGCGAGGCGGGCGGCGCGCCATTCGTGTCCTTTGTCGGACCGCAGAGCGGCCTGGTCCTGCGTGAGCTCTATGCCTCCGCCTCGGCCTTCGTCTTCGCCAGTGAGATCGATACCCTCGGCCTCGTCAATCTGGAAGCGTTGGCCAGCGGCCTGCCGCTGCTCGTGCCCGCGGGGTCCGCGATCTCGGGCAGCCTGCGCCACGGCGACGAAGCGCACGTCTACGACCTCGACGCGGGCTCGCTGGCGCAGGCGCTCGGCGCCGTGCTGAACGATCCCGACTATGCGGCGCGCCTGTCGGCTCATGGCCGCTGCGCGTCCCTGGCGCAATGGCAAAGCCCGGCGCGCGCCGACGTGTGGCAGGCGATGGCCGGCTCGCGATCCGACCTGGCGCTCGCATGAGTGCCGCGCTGCTGGTGTCGATCCACGACATCTCGCCGCTCACCCTCGAGGCGAGCCGCCGCCTGGTCGAGCAGGCGGCCGCGGCGGGCGTGCCCGGCTCGGCGCTGACCTTGCTCGTCATCCCCAGCCACCACGGCTCGGCACCGCTCGACGCGCACCCGCCCGCGATCCGCTGGCTGCGCGGTCTCGTCGACGAAGGCGCCACGCTCTGCATGCACGGCTGCACCCACGTCATGGCGGGCCGGCCGCGGACGCCGGTGCAATGGGCGTGGGCGCGCGTGTTCGCGCGCGGGCAGGGCGAGCTGCTTCTGAGCGACGAGGCCGATGCCCGCCAGCGCCTCGCCTTCGCACGCGAGATCTTCGATCGGGCCGGGCTGTCGGCCGATGGCTTCGTGGCCCCCGCCTGGTTGATGTCGGCCGCGGCCCGCAGCGTCGTGCGCGCAGCGGGCTTCGGCTTCGTCGAACACATGGCCGGCATCGATTTCGAGGCGCGACTGCACGCCAGGCGCCTGATCGGCTTCGGATCGTTGACCGCCATCGAGGCGGCCCTTACGGGCGTGCACGCCCGCTGGGAGACGGCGCGAGCGCCGGCCGATACGCGGCTGGCGTTGCACCCGCAGGACCTGGCGCGCGCGTCGACCATCGTCGCCATCGACCGGACCCTGAGCGCGCTGCTCGCAAGACTGGAACCAATGAGCTATCGCACGTTTCTGTGGGGGCGCCGCGGCTGCGAAAGTCGCCGGGGCGGGGACGAAGCCGGCAGCGTCACGCCGATCACTTGTCATTGAGGGGCCCGGCCCTGGACATGTCGTGGGTCCCGGATCGATGTCCCGCGCGGCGCGCACGGCACTGCATCGCGGTCGCGCTGCTTCTGAGCGGCTTCGCTGTGCCCGCGCCGGTGCTCGCGCTCGCGCAGCACGGGGCCGTCGACGGCCCTGACAACGCCCACACCGAATACCTGACGCGCATGCTGGTGCGATGGAAGTCGCCGCCCGACGAAGCGCCGTCAACGCTGCTGGAATGCCTGGCAACCCCAGGCGCGGCCTCGACCGTCGGGCTGCACCATCGCGTGACGATCCAGGCGCCGCTCGCTGCGGTGGAACGGGTCCTCGGCGACGTCGCGCATTACCGTGACCTGTTTCCCGACACGGTCGATGTGCACCTGCTCGCCGAGCCCCACGACAGCGAGTTCTTCGTGGCCTCGTGGACGCAGCGGCCGCCTGTGTTCTTCCTGCCCGATGTCACCTACGAGCTCGCCAACCGGATCGATCGGTCACGCCCCGGCCGCATCGTTTACCGCTACAAGCTGCGCAAGGGCGACCGGCTGCTGGCGAGCGACGGCGTGCTCGTACTCGATGCCGCTGGACCCGACGTCACGCGCCTGGAGGAGTTCGACTTCTTTCGCGCCGACTGGGGCCCGCTGCCGGTCGGTCTGGTGTGGCGCGAAAGCATGCGCGGCGCCTACGGCGCCGACCGCGCAATCCAGCTCAAGGCCGAACATCCCGACTGGACCTATCCGGCCATCGAGGCACAGCGCAAGCGTCTCGTCGACCAGGCGAGTCGCCTGATTGCCGGCTGCGTCGCCGCGCGTCTGCCACTGCGCCTCGACGAATGAAACGCGTCGTTCGGCAAGGCCCAGCTGCGCGCGCCGCTGTCCCGGTTGCTGTGCGGCACCGCCGACTGCACGCCTCCACGAATCGACCGTGGACTGCGAGTAGTGAGTAAAGCGTTGCCATGGCTCAAGCCAGTCGATGGCGGCGAGGGCGGCCAAGTCGCCGGCTTGTGCGATCCCGTCCAGGGCTTGCTTCGCGCCGAGGTCGACATCGTGCTTCAGGCTCACCAGCTCAAACGGCCAGGACGCGGTCGACAAGGTGGGCGCTGCCGCCTATCGAGGCCACCCGCGCCGCGCTTCGTCACGCGCCAAAGCGAGATTCCATCGGCGCATCGCCAGCGCTTCGACGCGCGCCGCAGAGCTTGCGGATCAATGGGCATTCGCATCCTTCACCACCAGCACCCGGAACGTCTGGGGGATGGCCTCGGGTCGGCTTGGCTTTGCCGCACCAGACGCCGTGCAGGGTCTGCGCGTCGAGGACGGCGAGTTCGCTCTTGTCCTCGATGTTGAAGTAGACGCGGCCGCGGCCGTCGACGACCGCAAACTCGGGCGTGCCCGACACGGGGATCGAGGCGGCGAGCACCTTCAGTGATCGCGCGTCAATCGCGGTGACGTCGGCCGAATCGCCGTTGAACGCGAAGACGCGGTGTGTTGCCGGCTCGTAGACGATTGCGTCGGGATTCTTGCCCGCCTTCACCGTCTGCAGCAATTTGCCGCTGGTCGCGTCGAAGACGCCCACCGTGCCGTCGGCGCTGTTGCTCGTGAAGACGCGGTTCAGGTCGGGCGCCCCTGCCGCGCCGTGGACGCCCGGCGTCGGTGCAAGTTGGAGGATGGACTTGCCGTCGCGCGTGTCGATGACGTCGACCCGTTCCCGATGGGCGACGTACAGCCGATGTGCGGTGGGATCGACCGTGACGTAGTCCCAGCGCACCGGGTCGGGCAGCGCGATGGTCGCGACCACCTGTGGCGCGGCGACGGAGGGCGCGCAATGCATCGCGATCACCAGAACCATGGCCGCGCCGATGGCGGTGCGTACGTGGCAGGACAAGTTCGAGGCGGGCATCAAAGCTCCAGTTGATAGGCCAGAAATATCGAGCGACGGTTGGTCTCGATATGTGTGAGCCCGCGGCCGGCCGAGATCAGCAGGTTCTGGTGCGGTGAGAGGTTCACTATCGCGCCGACGTTGAATCCGGCGGCCGAAGGTTCGCCGACCGCAGTCGATGTGCGGCGAAACACTTCGGCCCCGAGGCTGAGTCGGTTGCCGAACGATCGCCGCGCGAGAAGGCCGACGAACCAGCTGTCGCGCGCGTCGGGTGCCCGATTGATTAGCCGGGCGATACCGGCGTCCCAACTCCATTCGCCGGACGATCGTTGTACCCATAGCGGCAGCAAGAGCTGCACGTGACCGTTGCCCAGACCGCGGCTGGCATCGCCGGTGGGCAAGACAAAGGTCGGATAGACAGCGGCCGACCAGGCGTCATCGGACTGGTCGAGGAAGCGATATTTCACGCCGAGCTCGACATCGCCAAGGCCCGCTTGCGAGGGCCCGCCGGCAGGATGATCGAACACGACCGGTACGGCGACGTGACATTGCGTCTCGGCCGCGCAGCCGACGTTGACCTCACCCGAGACGGTGGCCGCGCGTCTGACTGCGGCGCGGCTCTGCTGACCGATCAAGTTGATCTCGGCGTGGTGGAGAGCGACGGGCTCGGGGTCGTCTGTGAGGAATGGCGGCCCTGCCACGGCTGCGGTGCACCCAACGCCGAGCACAAGGATCGCGATGGCGCGGATGCCGAGTTCAGGGAACTGAATTCTCAGCATCGATCTTCGCGACGCGACGCCGCGGACTTCTGACACCGACTCGTCAGGGAACGACGACCGATCCACATTCCGCGGCCAGATCCCACGGGGCGCTTACGTCATTGGCAGCGCCATGCCGGTCGTCTCTGGGACGCCGGCCGATCCTCGGCTGCATCGCTTGCGGTTTGAACAGGGTCATGCCGCATCACCTTTCGCGGCGGCACGCTGCGGGATGAAGGCGATGCAGGCGACGATGCTGCCCAGCAACACGAGCGACGCCACCCATCGGCTGAAGTTCAGGCCGCCGTTGGCGACAGGCTTGTCGAGAAGGTCGCCCAGCGTGGCGCCGAGTGGCCGCGTGAGTATGAACGCGGCCCAGAACAGGATCGTGTGCGAGACCTTCGTCCGGAAGTACAGCGCCGCGACGACCGCGAGACCGACGCCGAAGACCAAGGCGCCGTACTCGTAGCCGAGCCCGAGGCCGCCGCGGTCAGTGCCAGCCAGCCAGTCGCCCAGCGCGGTCCCGAGCGTCTGGGAAAACAGGATCGTGCACCAGTAGAACCATTCTGCCTTCGGCGTGTTGATGCTCGTTACCGACACCGTTCCTTCGGACCACCGCCAGATCAGCAGACTCGCCGCGAGCAGCGAAGCCACGATTGCCACGCCGCCGGGATAGCCGATGCCGAGCGAACGGTCCGCGAAGTCGGCCATCGTCGTGCCCAGCGTCGTCGTCGCAACGATCGTCGCCCAGAAGAGGGTCGGGTGGAAGCGCGAAGCCTTGACCTGCGACCAGACCAGTGCCACGAAGATCACCGCGAAGATGGCGCTGCCGACCAGGTAGCCGAGGTTGAGCGACATCGATACCCAGTCGCCGCCCGTCTCGCCCAGCGTCGTCGCGAGCACCTTGATGACCCAGAAGCC
>JAYTYH010000271.1:0-15660 GCA_043742485.1 Rhizobacter sp. | reverse complement strand
GAGCAGCTCGAGGCGGCTGCCGCCGACCGGGACGCGATCGCGCGTCAGGTCGAGGAGGGCGGCGTCAAGCTGGCCGGGCTGCAGGGCCGGATCGACGCGCTGCAAAAGCAGATCGAGGCGCTCGGTGCCGTCAACCTCGCCGCCCTCGACGAGCTCACGACCTCGCGCGAGCGCAAGACCTTTCTCGATGCGCAGACGGCCGACCTGAGCGAGGCGATGCAGACGCTCGAAGACGCCATCAAGAAGATCGACCTCGAGACCCGCGAGCTGCTCGGCTCGACCTTCGAGCAGGTCAACGAACACTTCGGCCGCATGTTCCCGACGCTGTTCGGCGGCGGCAATGCCCGCCTGGTCATGACCGGCGACGAGATCCTCGACTCCGGCGTGCAGGTGATGGCGCAGCCGCCGGGCAAGAAAAACGCCTCGATCCACCTGCTCTCGGGCGGCGAGAAGGCGCTCACCGCGATCGCCCTGGTGTTCGCCATCTTCCAGCTCAACCCGGCGCCGTTCTGCCTGCTCGACGAGGTCGATGCGCCGCTCGACGACGCCAACACCGAGCGCTATGCACGCCTCGTGACCGAGATGAGCAAGAGCACGCAGTTTCTCTTCATCAGCCACAACCGCATCGCCATGGAAATGGCCGAGCAGCTGATCGGCGTGACGATGCAGGAGCAGGGCGTGTCGCGCGTCGTCACCGTCGACATGCCGGGCGCGATCCGGCTGGCCGAGGCCGCCTAGACCGATGAGCACGCTGATGATCGCGCTGTCGTCGCTCGGTGGCGTCGTGCTGGCCGGCGTCGTCGCCCACGGCGCCTGGCAAGCGCGCAAGGCCGGGCCGAAGCGGGCGACGGTGCAGGAGCGCGAAGAGCCCAGCGCGTCGGCGCCGCGCTCGGAAGGCGACGCGGCTTTGCTTGCCGACGCGAACGACGCCGACCTCGATGTCGAAGGTGCCGACGGCGCCGTCGACGAGTCTGGCCTCGCACCGCCGCGCCGTCTCTCGAAGCGCTTGTCGCTGCAGCTCGACGCGCTGATCGACGCCTTCGTGCCGATCGTGCTCGACGGCCCCGTCTCCGGCGACAGCCTGCTCGCGCACCTGCCTGGCAAGCGCCACGTCGGCAGCAAGATGATCCTGATCGAGGGCCTGAATGCGGCCACCTCGCGCTGGGAGGCGCCAGCGGCGTCACAGCGCTACGGCGAGCTCCAGGCCGGCGTGCAGCTCGCCAGCCGCACCGGCCCTCTCAACGAGATCGAGTATTCGGAGTTCGTGCAGCGCATGCAGGCCCTGGCCGAAGCCGTGGGCGGCGGCATCGACCCGCCCGACATGCTCGAGGTCATGGCGCGCGCCCGCGAGCTCGATGCCTTCGCCGGTCAGCACGACGCCCAGCTCGCCGTCCACCTGCACGCGCGCGGCGCCGCCTGGAGCGTGGGCTACATCCAGCAGCACGCGCGCCGGCACGGCTTCGTGCCTGGCGTGGTGCCGGGCCGGCTCGTCTATCCGGCCGCCGAAGAGGGCGCACCGCCGGTCCTGACGCTGACCTTCGACTCGCAGGCCGCGCTCGCCGACGAGCCCGACAGCGCCGCCGTGCGCGACGTCACGCTCGCCTTCGACGTGCCTCAGACCGAGCCTTCGGCGCAGCCGTTCGAGGCCTGGCAAGCGGCATCGCAAGCGCTCGCCGTGGGCATGGACGCGGCCATCGTCGACGACAACGAACGCCCGCTCAGCAGCGAAGGCTTCGCCGCCATCGGCCACGAGCTCGCCACGCTCTACGCGGCGCTGCAGGCGCACGACCTCGCCGCCGGTTCGCCGGCGGCGCGTCGCCTCTTCAGCTAGGGCGGTTCGAGCCGTGGCGAAGGCGCCGGCCGCCGCACGCGTCGCCGAACTGCGCGCCGAGCTCGCGCGGCATGCCCACGCCTACTACGTCCTCGACGCGCCGGCGATACCCGACACCGACTACGACGCGCTGTTCCAGGCGCTGCAGGCGCTCGAGGCCGCACACCCCGAGCTGGCCAGCGACGATTCGCCGACGCAGCGCGTCATCGGCGCCGTGCTCGAGGGCCTGACCGCCGTCCGCCACGTGGTGCCGATGCTGTCCATCGACACCGAGACCGATACCAGCGCTGCCGGCGCCGAGAAGTTCGATGTCCGCATCCGCCGCCTGCTCGGCCTGACGGAAGGCGACGCACCGGTCGCCTACGCCGCCGAGATGAAGTTCGATGGCCTGGCCATCAACCTGCGCTACGAGCACGGCCAGCTCGTGCAGGCAGCGACGCGCGGCGACGGCGAGACCGGGGAGGACGTGACCCACACCGTCGGCACCATCGCCGACGTGCCGAAGCGCCTCAAGGGCGTGACGGCCGAAGTGCTCGAGATCCGCGGCGAGGTCTTCATGCGGCGCGACGATTTCGACGCCATGAACGATCGCCAGCGAAAGCTCATCGACGGCGGCGCCAAGGGCGAGAAGACCTTCGTCAACCCGCGCAACGCCGCCGCCGGCGCGGTGCGCCAGCAGGGTGCCAGCGACGCCACCCGCAAGCCGCTCAGCTTCTTCGCCTACGGCCTCGGCGAAGTGCGCGGCTGGGCCGTGCCTGCGACGCAGACCGGCCTGCTCGCCGCCCTGACCAAGATCGGCCTGCCGACCGGACCAAACCACGAGCGCGTCGAGGGCGCGGCCGGCCTCGTCGCTTTCCACGCCCGCATCGCCGCCGCCCGCGACGCCTTGCCCTACGAGATCGACGGCGTCGTCTACAAGGTCGACTCGCGCGAGCTGCAGGACAGGCTCGGCTTCAAGTCGCGCGAGCCGCGCTGGGCGGTGGCGCAGAAGTACCCGGCGCAGGAGAAGACGACGCGGCTCAACGACATCGACATCCAGGTCGGCCGCACCGGCAAGCTGACGCCCGTGGCCAAGCTCGAGCCGGTATTCGTCGGCGGAACGACGGTGTCGAACGCGACGCTGCACAACGTCTTCGAGCTGCGCAGGAAGGGCGTGCGCATCGGCGACACGGTGATCGTTCGCCGCGCCGGCGACGTGATTCCCGAGGTCGTGGGCCGCGTGCCGGGGCCACGACCGGTCTACGTGCCGAACTTCCGCATGCCGCACCAATGCCCGGTGTGCAGCAGCGCGGTGGCGCGCGAGAAGGGCGGCGTCGACCATCGCTGCAGCGGCGGCCTGTTCTGCGCGGCGCAGCGCAAGCACGCCATCCTCCACTTCGCCGGCCGCCGCGCGCTCGACATCGAGGGCCTCGGCGAGAAGATCGTCGACCAGCTCGTCGACGCCGGCATCGTCGAGACGCTGCCCGACATCTACGCTTTGACTCGAGACAAGCTCGAGGCGCTGGAGCGCATGGGCGACAAGAGCGCCGCCAACCTGATCGCGAACATCGAAGCCAGCAAGGCAACGACGCTGCCGCGATTTCTCTACGGCCTAGGCATCCGCCACGTCGGTGAATCGACGGCGAAGGATCTGGCGAAGCACTTCGGGAACCTCGATCGCCTGGGCCGGGCCAGCGTCGCGCAGCTGCTGGAGGTGGCCGATGTCGGCGAAGTCGTCGCGCAAAGTCTGCACACGTTCTTCGCCCAGCCGCACAACCGCGAAGTGATCGCGCGTCTGCGGGAGGCGATGACCTGGCCGGAGCACGAAGGTGCGGCCGAAGCGGTGCCGCTGGCGTTGACCGGCAAGACCTTCGTCATCACCGGCACGCTGCCGACGCTGGCGCGCGAAGACGCCAAGGAGATGATCGAGTCGCTCGGCGGCAAGGTGGCAGGCTCGGTGTCGAAGAAAACCGACTACGTCGTCGCCGGCGCCGAGGCCGGCTCGAAGCTGGCGAAGGCGGAAGCGCTCGGCATCGAGGTGATCGACGAGGCGCGGTTGCTCGCCTTGCTCGACGGCGGCCCGGCCGATGGCTGACGTGCCGGCATGGCTGGCGGCGGCGAGAGCGCGGGCCGAACAGCCGCCGCGCTCGCCGCGCGAGCCGCTGCACGTCGACGGCGCCGTCGTCGGCAGCGTCGAGCCGGCGCTGGCGCAGCGTTGGGTCGAGGCCGGCTTGCCGGTGCGCCGGACCGACGCCGGCTGGCACGTCGAGGGATCCGTGCACGCGGGCAGCAGCACCGAGACTGGCGCCGACGCTGCCTTGGCCGCCCTCGCGCGCTGGTTGCACGATGCCGGTCTCGCCGGTCGCTGGCGCGACGAACGCCTCGCCGTCACCGATGCAGGCGGCCGCGTGCTCGGCGCCGTCGAGCGCAGTGTCGTCCGCGCCTTCGGCATCACCACCTTCGCCGTGCACCTGATCGGCTGTGCCGACGACGGCCGCGTCTGGGTCCAGAAGCGCGCCCTCGACAAAGCCATCGACCCCGGACTTTGGGATACGACCATGGGCGGCCAGGTCGCGGCCGGAGAAGCCGTCGAGACCTCGCTCGCCCGCGAGACGATGGAAGAAGCCGGCCTCGACGTCGCCGCGCTGCTCGACCTGCAGCCGGCGCCGCGCATCACCTTCCGCCGGCCCGTCGAGGAAGGCTGGCTGGTCGAGCACATCGATGTCTTCACGGCCACCTTGCCGGCAGGCGCCGAGCCGGTCAACCGCGACGGCGAGGTCGAGCGCTTCGAATGCCTCGACCTCACTGCACTCGAGGCACGCCTCGCCGCGGCCGAGTTCACGCTCGAGGCGACGCTGATCCTCGCTGCCTGGCTGCAGCGCCGAAGCGGCGCGCCCGCCGACTAGGTGCCGGCGAGCACCTCCCGCAGCGCCGCCAGGAACGGGTCGGGCACCTCGGTCATGAGCGCATGGCCGGCCGGCAGCAGCAGAGTGCGCGCGCGCAGCGCGTGCGCCAGTTCGAGCGTCTGTTTCGGCTGCGTCATCTGGTCGCGTTCGCCGAGCACGAGCGTGGCAGGGCAGGTCACGCGGGCCGCCGCATCGAGGCCGCCGCGGTAGCGATCGCAGACGCGGAAGTCGTTCAGGAACAGGTTGCCGGCGGCGCCTGCCTGCAGCCGCCGCATCAGCGCCCGATTGGCGCCGTGCAGCCAGGTGCCGGGGCCGGGGTGCGAGGGCTTGGCGGCCATCGTCGAATGGGAGAAGGCGTTGACGCTGTCGATGGCCGCCAAGGGGTCGTTCTCGGCGGCGTCGAGCAGCGCCTTCGAGACCGCCATCGGGTAGGCGGTGCCGACCATGACGAGACGCGTCGCGCGCGCCGGTGCCTGCGCCGCGGCTTCGAGCGCGATCAGCGAGCCCATGCTGTGGCCCACCAGCGCGGCGCTGGCCACGCCGGCCGCATCGAGCAGCGCCAGCAACCAGGCGGCGCACCGCTCGACGCTGTCGATTGCCGGGCCGCCGCTGCGCGCGTGGCCGGGCAGGTCGACGGCGAGCACGGCGTAGCCGTGGTTCGCGAACCAGCGCGCCGGCAGCGTCCAGACGCTGTGGTCGTGCAACGCGCCGTGGACGAAGACGACGGTGGGCAAGCCAGAGTCGAAGGCCTTGCCGCCGGTGTACGCATAGGCCTCGTGGCCGGCGACGGCGAGCTTCATCGCTTGCCCGAGGCCTTCAGCGCGCGCTTGAGGTCGTCGACGAGGTCGTCGGCGTCTTCGAGGCCGATCGAGAGGCGGATCGTGCCGGGGCCGATGCCGGCCCGGGCCAGCGCCGCGTCGTCCATGCGGAAGTGCGTCGTCGAGGCCGGGTGGATGACGAGTGAGCGGCAGTCGCCGACGTTGGCAAGGTGCGAGAACAGCCTGAGCGCCTCGATGAAAGCGCGGCCTTCTTCGCGCGAGCCGCGCAGGTCGAAGCTGAACACCGAGCCGCAGCCGCGCGGCAGCAGTCGCCTGGCGAGCGCGTGGTCGGGATGAGACTCCAGCTCGGGGTAACCGACGCGGGCAACCTTCTCGTGGCCGGCCAGGAAGGCGACGATTTTTCTCGTGTTCTCCACGTGCCGCGCCATCCGCAGCGGCAGCGTCTCGATGCCTTGCAGGATCAGCCACGCGGTGTGCGGGCTCATGCTGGCGCCGAAGTCGCGCAGGCCTTCGCGGCGGGCACGCAGCAGGAAGGCGCCGACGCTGCTCTCCTCGCTGAAGACCATGCCGTGAAAGCCGTCGTAGGCGCGCGTCAGTTCAGTGAAGCGGCCGGAGCGCTCGGTGGCCGCGTCCCAGTCGAAGCGGCCGCTGTCGACGAGCACGCCGCCGATCACGGTGCCGTGGCCGGACAGGAACTTCGTCGCCGAGTGATAGAGCAGGTCGGCGCCGTGCTCGAACGGCTTCATGAGCCACGGCGTAGTGAAGGTGGAGTCGACGAGCAGCGGCAGGTCGTGGTCGTGGGCGAGGGCGGCGATCGTGGGGATGTCGAGCACGTCGAGGCCCGGATTGCCGAGCGTCTCGCCGAAGAGGAGCTTGGTCTCGGGCCGGATGGCAGCGCGCCAGGCATCGACATCCCGCGGGTCGACGAAGGTGGTGGTGATGCCGAAGCGCGCCATCGTGAAGTGCAGCAGGTTGTGCGAGCCGCCGTAAAGCGCGCTCGACGCCACGACGTGCGAACCAGCGCCGGCGATGGTGGCGATGGCCAGGTGCAGCGCGGCCTGGCCACTCGCCGTGGCGATGGCGCCGGCGCCGCCCTCGAGTGCCGCGACGCGCTCTTCGAGCACGGCGTTGGTCGGGTTCGAGAGCCGCGTATACACGTGGCCGGAGCGCTCCATGTTGAAGAGCGAGGCGGCGTGCTCGCTCGACTCGAACACGAACGACGTGGTCAGGTGGATCGGCACGGCGCGGGCCCCGGTGGCCGGGTCGGGCGCGGCGCCGGCATGCAGCGCGAGTGTGTCGAAGCCTGGGTCGGAATAGCCGGGCATAAGGTGCAAGCTTCCTTTGTGGCGCAGGATTGTGGGCTATATTGAATCGCGAACGGGTCGCCCCAAGGCCCTCGGAGGCAGCATGAAAGTCAGCGACATCCTGCGCGTCAAAGGCAGCACTCTCTACACCGTGGCCCCGGAAGAAACGCTGGCCGCGGCGCTCGACGTCATGTCCAAGCTCGACATCGGCTCGCTCGTCGTCATGGAGCACGGCGAGCTGGTCGGCATGCTCACGTTTCGCGAGGTCATCCAGGCTGTCGTCAAGAACGGCGGCGCCCTCGGCAGCACCCGCGTAAGAGGCGTCATGGACGACGCGCCCCTCACTTGCACGCCCGAGACCGCGCTCGACGAAGTGCGCCGCATGATGCTCGGCCGCCACGCACGTTACACGCCGGTGCTCGACGCCAAGACGCTGATGGGCGTGGTCTCGTTCTACGACGTGGCCAAGGCCGTGGTCGACAGCCAGGACTTCGAGAACCGCATGCTCAAGGCCTACATCCGCGACTGGCCGGTAGAGAACGTCGAAGAGCTGCCCTCGTCGAAGCAGGCCTGATGTCCGGCAGCACCCTAGGGCATCTCTTCCGCGTCACCACCTTCGGCGAAAGCCACGGCCTGGCGATCGGCTGCATCGTCGACGGCTGCCCGCCCGGCCTCGCGCTCTGCGAAGCCGACATCCAGCCCGAGCTCGATCGACGCCGGCCCGGCACCTCGCGCCATGTCACCCAGCGCCAGGAAGAAGACAAGGTCGAGATCCTGTCGGGCGTCTTCGAAGGCTTCACCACCGGCACCCCGATCACGCTCCTGATCCGCAACACCGACCAGCGCAGCAAGGACTACGCGAACCTGCTCGACACCTTCCGTCCCGGCCATGCCGACTACACCTATCACCACAAGTACGGCCGGCGCGACCCGCGTGGCGGCGGCCGCGCCTCGGCCCGGCTGACGGCGCCGGCGGTCGGAGCCGCGGCGATCGCGAGAAAGTGGCTGAAGCTGCAGTACGGCACCACCTTCTTCGGCCACATGACGCAGATCGGCACCATCGCGATCCCGTTCGAGGGCCACGAGCACGTCGCCGCCAATCCCTTCTTCGCCGCCAACGCCAGTGACATCCCGCGCCTCGAGGCCTACATGGACGAGCTTCGCAAGGCCGGCGACAGCTGCGGCGCCCGCATCGACGTGGTCGCCCGCGGCGTGCCGATCGGTCTCGGCGAGCCGCTCTACGACAAGCTCGACGCGGCCATAGCCCACGCGATGATGGGCATCAACGCCGTCAAGGGCGTCGAGATCGGCGCCGGCTTCGCTTCGGTGGCGCAGCTCGGCAGCGCCCATGGCGACGAGCTCACGCCCGCAGGCTTCGCGAACAACAATGCCGGTGGCGTCCTCGGCGGCATCTCGACGGGGCAGGACATCACGGTCAGGGTCGCCGTCAAGCCGACGAGCTCGATCCGGACGGCGCGGCGCTCGATCGACCGCGCCGGCGAGCCGACGACGGTCGAGACCTTCGGCCGCCATGATCCCTGCGTCGGCATCCGCGCGACGCCGATCGCCGAAGCCATGCTGGCGCTGGTGATCATGGATCACGCCCTGCGCCACCGCGCCCAGTGCGGCGACGTGCGCGTGACGACGAAGCCGATCCCCGCGCAGGCACCTTGAGCGCCCCCGGCGGGCCGACGCAGGCGGTGCGGCCGACGGTCGTCCCGTTTGCCGCCGTCTCGTTCGCGTATTTCGCCTATGCCGGCCTGGTCGGCACGTATGGTCCGCTCTGGTTTCGCAGCCTCGGCTACACCACTTTCGCGATTGGCGTGCTGACGTCGCTGCAGAGCTCGACCCGTCTCTTCAGTCCCTATGCGTGGGGTTGGGTCGCCGACCACACCGGCCGGCGCGAGCGGCTGCTGCGGATCGCCGCCGGCGGCGCGCTGCTGGCGTCGATCGGATTTCTGACGCCGCTCAGCTATGCGTGGGTGAGCGCCGTCACGGTCGTCCTCTTTGTCTGCACCGCCGGCGTCATCCCGATCAGCGAGGCGACGCTCGCGCACCGCGTCAGCAGCGGCGGCAAGCTCGATGTCGCCCGCTATGGCCGGGTCCGCATGTGGGGCTCGATCGGCTTCGTCGGCACGGTGACGACCGGGGGTTTCGCGCTGCAGGCGGCCGGCATCGGCTGGTTTCCGGCGCTGGTCTGCGGGCTGCTGGCGCTCCTGCTCGGCGCCGCCTGGCGTCTGCCCGCGGCCGACGACAGCGCGCACTCGGCGTCGGCCACGCAGGGCACGCTCGTGGTCCTGCGCGATCCGGTGGTGGGCTGGTTCTTCGCCGGCTGTTTCTTGACCGTGCTCGCCCATACCGCGCTGTATGCGTTCTATTCGCTGTACCTGGCCTCGCTCGGCTACAGCGCCGGCGAGATCGGCCTGCTCTGGGCCGCCGGCGTCGTCGTCGAGGTAGGCTGGTTCTTTTCGCAGGGCCGCTGGGTCAAGCTGCTTTCGATGCATGGCTGGCTCGTGCTCGCCGCGCTCGTGTCGTCGCTGCGCTTCGCGCTCATCGCCGGCTTCGCGGCGCATCCGGTGGTGCTCGTCGTCGCCCAGACGCTGCATGCACTCACGTTCGCGGCGCAGCACGCGGCCTGCATCGCCGTCATCACCCGCCATTTTCCGGGCCGGCTGCGCGGCCGCGGCCAGGCGCTCTATACCGTGCTCGGGTACGGCGCCTCGGGTGTGATCGGCGGTGTCGCTGGCGGCGCCCTCAGCCAGGCGTTGGGCTTCGCCGCGGTGTTCTGGGCGGCCAGCGTCATTGCCGTGGCCGCCGCGTACTGCTGCTGGCGCGCCCTGCGCGCCGAGCGGGCCGGTCAGTGGGCGAGTGCGGGCGCTTTCTGAACTGCCGTTGCTTTCGCCTCGGCCGCCGGCAGCGTGTGCAGCCGCATCTGCGGGAAGGGAATGTCGATGCCCTCCTCGTCGAAGGCCCGTTTTAGCCGCTTCAGATACTCGCGCTTCACGGTCCACTGCTCCAGCGGTGCGACCCGGAAGCGCGCCCGGATGACGACGGCGGAGTCGTCCCAGCGCTCGACGCCGGCGACCTCGAGTTCGTCGAGGATGCGCTCGGGGAACTTCGGGTCGGCGCGCATCACGTCCATCCCCGGTCGAGGTCTTCGCCATAGCCGACGCCGATGTCGACGACGGCCTGGGCGAAACCGCGGCTCATGTTGACGACCGCGGTGATCATCCCGTTCGGCACGATGTGGATGTTGCCGTCGTAGTCGCGCAGGCGCACGTAGCGCAGGGTCACGTCTTCGACGAGGCCGGAGTGGTCGCCGAGCTGCGCCACGTCGCCCTGGCGGATCTGGTTCTCGAGCAGGAGAAAGAATCCCGTGAAGTAGTTCTTGACGAGACTCTGGGCGCCGAAGCCGACGGCCAGGCCGACGACGCCGGCGGCGCCCAGGATGGGCGCGACCGAGACGCCGACTTCTGCAAGCACCAGCATCGCGGCGACGAGGCTGATGACCACGGACGCCAGGTAGCGAAAGACCCGACCCAGCGTTTCCGCACGCTTGACGGATTCGCGGTCGTCGAAGCGCGTCGAGACGCGAACGCGCAAGGCGCGGATGCCGCATTGCGAGATGGCGACCGCGGTGAAGGCAGCAACGAGGATGCCGGCGAATCGGAGCAGCGACGTGGCGACGCCGCCGAATTGCTGCCAGGCGGCGCTGGCGGTCGGAAAAAAATCGCCCGTCATGCGACGATGCCCGGTGGCGAGGTCGGGTCGGAAAAACATTGGTACAAATATACAATAGGAATTTAACGGTTGCGAGAGACGGCGGCCCCATCCGCGCGCATCTCCGCGCCTTGGCGTCGCTGGCGTCGAACACCTGCAGCCGCGTCCCTGCCTTGCGATGAAATTCCTGAACTTTCAACTTCGCTTCCTGGTCCCGCTGGTGCTGACACTCGTGGTCGCCGGTTCGCTGGGCCTGCCGCTGCTCGACCGTCTGACGCTGCGCTGGTTCTCGCGCGACCTCAACAGCCGCGGCGGGCTCGTCACGACGGCGCTCTCCGATTCGATCAGCGAGTCGATCGCGCAGGGCGATGCCGGCGGCCGCCGGCTGAGTGCCCTGTTCACGCGCTCCGCGAACGACGAGCGGCTGGTCGCCATCGGCCTTTGCGCTCCCGACGGCAGGCTCGTGCAGCGCAGCGACAGTTATCCGGAGATGCTCGGCTGCAGCAGGGCCAGAGAGGTCGCCGACTCACCGAGCCAGCGCCTGAGCCTGCCCGGAGGCGCCGTCCAGGTCGGCGTGCACGCCGTCAGCAACGAGAGCGGCAAGATCGCCGATCTCGTCCTCTTGCACGACCTCAGCTTCATCGATCGCCGCAGCGAAGACACGCGCAACTACCTCATCGTCTTCATCGCTGCACTCGGCCTGACGATCGCGCTGATCACCACCGCCGTCGCCCGGCTCAGCTGGTACGGCTGGGTCGCCGGCATGCGCAGCCTGCTGCGCGGCGAAGGGCTGTTCCGGCCGATGGGCGACTCCTCGGAAATGGCGCCGCTCGCCGCCGAGCTGCTGGCGCGCCTGCGCGACCTCGAGGACGAGCACCGGCGCGCTCTCGGCCCGCGGGGCGGCTGGGACCCGGACCGCCTGCGGGTGCTGCTGCGCACGCAGTTGCGTGGCGACCAGGTCATCGTCGTCTCGAACCGCGAGCCGTACATTCACGAGCGGGTCGGCAGCGAGATCATCGTCAAGCGCCCGGCGAGCGGCCTCGTCACCGCCGTCGAGCCGGTGATGCGCGCCTGTTCGGGCACCTGGATCGCCCACGGCAGCGGCGGCGCCGACCGCGACGTTGTCGATTCGCACGATCACGTCGGCGTGCCGCCGGGCAAGAACCAGTACAGCCTGCGCCGCATCTGGCTGACGAAGGAGGAAGAGCAGGGCTACTACTACGGCTTCTCGAACGAGGGCATGTGGCCGCTCTGCCACGTCGCCCACGTGCGGCCGGTGTTCCGCGAGTCCGACTGGCAGCAGTACCGCATCGTCAATCAGCGCTTCGCCGACGCGGTCGTGGCCGAGGCGCGCGGCGAGGATCCGGTGGTGCTCGTGCAGGACTACCACTTCGCGCTCGTTCCGGCCATGATCCGCGCCAAGCTGCCGCGCGCGACGATCCTGACCTTCTGGCACATCCCCTGGCCGAACCCGGAGTCGTACGGCATCTGTCCGTGGCGGCGCGAGATCCTGCAGGGCATGCTGGGCAGCACGATCCTCGGCTTCCACACCCAGTTCCACTGCAAGAATTTCATCGAGACGGTCGATCGCTTCCTCGAGGCGCGCATCGAGCACGAGTATTCGACGATCACCTACAAGGGCAAGCAAACGCTCGTCGAGGCCTATCCGATCTCGATCGAGTGGCCGTCCGACGAGGTCATCGCCTCGTGGCCGCCGGTCGCGGAGTGCCGGCGCCGCGTCGTCGAGCGGCTGGGTCTGCCGCCGGAGGCCTGCATTGCCGTCGGCGTCGACCGATACGACTACACCAAGGGCATCCTCGAGCGGCTGCACGCCGTCGAGCGGCTGCTCGAGAAGCGCCCGGAGTGGATCGGCCGCTTCGTCTTCGTGCAGGTCGCGGCGCCGACGCGCGCCCTGCTCGAGGAGTACCGGATGTTCCAGAACCGGATCGCCGACGTCACTCAGCGCATCAACGAGCGCTTCGGCCGCGAGGGCTACCAGCCGGTGCACTTGCTCGCGGAGCATCACGGGCGCGACCAGGTCGACGAGCTTTTCCGCGCCGCCGACATCTGCGTCGTCACCAGCCTGCACGACGGCATGAACCTGGTCTGCAAGGAGTTCGTGGCGGCGCGCGACGACGATCTCGGCGTCCTGATCCTGAGCCGCTTCGCCGGCGCTGCGCGCGAGATGACCGAGGCGCTGATCGTCAACCCGTATCACGTCGAGGAGACTGCCGACGCACTCGACACGGCAGCGAAGATGCCGCTCGCCGAACAGCGCGAACGAATGGCGAGCCTGCGCATGACGGTGCGCGAGAACAACGTCTTCCGCTGGGCCGGTCACATGCTCGCCGACGCCGGGCGGTGGCGCCTGCGCGAGCGCATCGAGGCCCGGGTGCAGCGGCACCGGAGCGAGGAATGACGCCGGCCCATCTCTTCTCGGCCGAAGGCGTAGCGGCGCTCGCCGCGACCATGGCGCGCGGGCCGCTGCTCGCCTTCGACTTCGACGGCACGCTGGCGCCCATCGTCGCCCGGCCCGACGATGCGCGTGTGCCGCTCGCGGTGGCGCGCCGCCTCGACCGCCTGGCGCAGCGGCTGCCAATCGCGATCATCAGCGGCCGCCGAGTCGACGACATCCGACAGCGCCTCTCGTTCGCGCCACAGTTCGTGATCGGCAACCATGGCGCCGAGGACCCTCAGGCAGGCAGCAGCTTCGGCCCGGAGCGGCTCGATCCGGTCCGCGCTCACTTGCACGCGCAGGCGGCCGAGCTCGAAGCCGCCGGCGTGACGGTCGAGGACAAGGGCTATTCGCTCGCCCTGCACTACCGGCTCGCGCGCGACCGCGACCGGGCGCGCGCCTTCGTCGAGGCGCTGGTCGCCGGCCTCGGTGAGGAAGCCGGTGCCTACGGCGGCAAGATGGTCATGAACATCGTCGCCGCCGGAGCCCACGACAAGGCCGACGCCGTCGCCGGCCTCGTTCGTCGCTGCGGCGTCGAGGCGGCGGTCTTTCTCGGCGACGATGTCAACGACGAGCCGGTGTTCGCACGTGCCGAACCGAGCTGGCTCACCGTCAAGGTCGGTCGCGACGACCCGGCTTCGAAGGCGTCCTTCGCGATCGACGCGACCGAGATGGCCCGCCTGCTCGACGCCATGCTCGATGCCGTGGCCCGTGCCGACGCGGCAGGCGACCTTCGATGACGCGGGCTGGCGGTAGCCTCGATTCCGGCCTTGCCGCTGCCGATGGCGGCGCAGCGTCGATGACCGGCGCTTCGGTGCGCGTGCTGCGGCAGTTCCGGATCGTCTTCAATGCCGTGAAGTCGCATTTCCAGCAGGTCGAAAAGCTCGCCGGCGTCGGTGGTGCGCAGCTCTGGGCGCTGAGTGCGATCGCTGCCGAGTCCGGCCTGGGCGTGACCCGCTTGGCGCAAGCCATGGATGTCCACCAGTCGACCGCCAGCAACCTCGTTCGCGGCCTCGTCGAGCGCGAGCTTGTCGCAGTCTCGCGCGAGGGCGCCGACCGGCGCGCCGTGCAGCTGCGCCTGCTGCCTGCCGGCCGGCGCGTGCTGCGTCGTGCCCCGGGGCCGCTCGAGGGCGTGCTGCCGAAGGCGCTGGAAAGCCTCGACGCGGCGACGCTTGCCCGCCTCGATGTCGACCTGGCGCGGGTCATCGCCCTGCTCGACGCTGACCACCAACATTCCCGGGCTCCGCTGGGCTCCAGCCGATCGCTCGGAGGCATCTCGTGACCCAGCCGATCGAGGACTACGCCCTGATCGGCGACTGCCAGACTGCGGCGCTGGTCGGCCGCGACGGCTCGATCGACTGGCTGTGCCTGCCGCGCTTCGATGCGCCGGCCTGCTTCGCGGCGCTGCTCGGCACGCCGGAGCACGGTCGCTGGCTGATCGCCCCGGTCGCCGCCGCGACCGTGACGCGCCGCTACCGCCAAGGCACCCTCATTCTCGAGACCGACTTCGAGACCGCCGACGGCGCTGTCCGCGTCATCGACAGCATGCCGTTCGAGAACGAGCGCTGGGATCTCGTGCGGATCGTCGAGGGATTGCGTGGCCGCGTGCCGATGCGCATGGAACTGGCGGTGCGCTTCGACTATGGATCGATCGTGCCCTGGGTGCGGCACAGCGACGACGGCGTCATGGCCGTGGCCGGACCCGACACCGTGCAGCTGCATACGCCCGTGCCGACCCGCGGCGAGGCCATGCGCACGGTGGCCGACTTCGACGTCGGCGCCGGCGAGCGCCTGCCCTTCGTGCTCGACTGGCGGCTTTCGCACGAAAAGCCGCGGCCGCTCATCGATGCCGAATCGTCCCTGGCTGAGACCGAGCGGCTGTGGCGGGAGTGGTCGTCGCGCTGCGGCGCGCCGACGCGCTGGCGCGAGGCGGTCGTGCGCTCGCTCATCACGCTGAAGGCGCTCACCTACTCGCAGAGTGGCGGCATCGTCGCCGCGCCCACGACGTCGCTGCCCGAGAGGCCCGGCGGTGTGCGCAACTGGGACTACCGCTTCTGCTGGGTCCGCGACGCCACCTTCACGCTCAACGCGCTGCTGCTCGCCGGCTACACCGAGGAAGCCGTGGCCTGGCGCGGCTGGCTGCTGCGGGCAGTAGCCGGCAGCCCGGCCGACCTGCAGATCCTCTACAGCGTCACCGGGGAGCGCCGCCTGCAGGAGATCGAGCTGCCGTGGTTGCCGGGCTACGGTGGCGCCAAGCCGGTGCGCACCGGCAACGCCGCCGCGACCCAGTTCCAGCTCGATGTCTACGGCGAGGTGATGGACATGCTGCACCTCGCCCGTGCCGCCGGCATCGAAGACGAGCCGCACGTCTGGCAGATCCAGCTCGCCTTGCTCGACTTCCTCGGCCGTTGCTGGCGCGATCCCGACGAGGGCATCTGGGAAGTGCGCGGCCCGCGCCGCCACTTCGTGCACTCGAAGGTCATGGCCTGGGTCGCCTTCGACCGCGGCATCAAGGACGCCCACGCCTTCGGACTCGACGGCCCCGTCGACGACTGGAAGCGAAGCCGCGACGAGATCCACGCCCAGGTCTGCGACTCGGGCTTCGACACGGAACGCAACACCTTCGTGCAGCACTACGGCAGCGACGAGCTCGACGCCAGCCTGCTGCTCGTCACCCAGGTCGGTT
>JAYTYH010000270.1:0-5049 GCA_043742485.1 Rhizobacter sp. | reverse complement strand
TGTCGAGGTAGGCCTCGTACAACTCTTCGACGTACGGCGCGTTGCCGCCGAACAGGTACGAGTTCGCCCTGCTTTCCTGCATCATGTCGCTCACCTTTCGCCGGTTTCCGGCGGTCGTAGTGGGTATCGAGAATCGAACCTTCCGGTCGCCGGCTGTACCAGCTTGCGGATCGCGACCCGGCGCTCGACAGGAAGGAGCAACGGGAAGGGCCATAAAGCCACAAAGGACTTTAGCACCGGGGCAGTGCCTTCATGCCCGTCATGGACACCTGTGCGCGCGGCCCGTTCGTGACCCTTGCCGCGAACGGCACAACGCGCACGACCGCGCGGCCAGCTCAGGCCAGACGCAGCTTCGCTTCCCGATATTCGCGACCCAATCGCTCGACCAGCACGCGTGTCGGCACTACCTCGCGAATGGCGGCGATGCCCTGGCCGCAGCCCCAGATGTCCTTCCAGGCCTTGGTCACGTCGCCGCCGAAGTTCATCTTGGTAGCGTCGCTCTCGGGCAGCGCGTCGGGGTCGAGGCCGGCAGCCACGACCGAGCCCCGCAGGTAGTTGCCGTGCACTCCCGTGAACAGGCTGGAGTAGACGATGTCGTCGCTCGTGCTGGCCACGATCATCTGCTTGTAGGCCTCGACGGCCCGCGCTTCCTCGGTGGCGATGAAGGCAGAGCCGATGTAGGCGAAGTCAGCGCCCATGGCCTGCGCGGCGAGCACCGCGCCGCCGGTGGAAATGGCGCCCGACAGCGCGACCGGACCGTCGAACCACTGCCGGATCTCGGCGATGAGCGCGAACGGGCTCTTGACGCCCGCATGGCCGCCGGCGCCCGCGGCCACCGCGATGAGTCCGTCGGCGCCCTTCTCGATCGCCTTTTTCGCGAACCCATTGTTGATGATGTCGTGCATCACGACGCCGCCCCAGGCGTGCACCGCCTCGTTGACGTCGACACGCGCACCGAGCGACGTGATGACGATGGGCACCTTGTACTTCGCGCACACCTGCAGGTCGTGCCCGAGCCGGTCGTTGCTCTTGTGAACGATCTGGTTGATGGCGAACGGCGCTGCGTTGCGGTCAGGGTGCTCGCGGTCGTGCGCCGCGAGGGTTTCGGTGATCTCGGCCAGCCATTCGTCGAGCTGCGAGGCCGGCCGCGCGTTCAGTGCCGGCATCGAGCCCACGATGCCTGCCTTGCACTGCTCGATCACGAGCTTCGGGTTGCTGATGATGAACAGCGGCGCACCGATGATGGGCAGCGGCAGGTGGCTCAGGGCTGCGGGCAGCGGCATCGGTGGTCCTTGGCAGCGAGGTCGGTCAGAACGATTCGAGAGCCATCTGCGTGACGCTGTCGGCGCCTTCGACGATGGCGTCGCGCAGGCCGGGCGCCTTGGCCAGCAAGTGCTCGGCGTAGAAGCGCGCCGTCGCGACCTTGGCTTCGAGGAAAGCATGCTCATCGCTGCCGCCGTGCAGCCGGCGCTCCGCGACGAGCAACGCCCGCGCCATCTGCCAGCCCGCCATCACATTGCCGGCGAGCATCAGGTAGGGCACGGAACCGGCGAACACCGCGTTCGGACGACTTTTGCTTTCGGCGACGACGAAGTCGACGACTTGCTCGAACGCCTCGCGAGCCGCCGTGAGCCGCTTCAGCATGGCCCGTGCGGCGACGCTGCCGCTGGTCGCGAGCTCCTGCTCGGTCGAAGCGACCTGTGCCGCGATCGACTTCGCGAGCCGGCCGCCGTCGCGCGCGGTCTTGCGGCCGACGAGGTCGTTGGCCTGGATCGCCGTCGTGCCTTCGTAGATGGTGAGGATGCGGGCGTCGCGCAGGTATTGGGCAGCCCCGGTTTCCTCGATGAAGCCCATGCCGCCGTGCACCTGCACGCCCAGGCTCGCGACCTCGATGCTCATCTCGGTGCTGTAGCCCTTGACCAGCGGAACCATGAATTCGTAGAAGGCCTCGTTCTGCGTGCGCGTCTCGGCGTCAGGGTGATGATGAGCCGCGTCAAAGGCCGCCGCCGCCACCAGCGCCATCGCACGGCAACCCTCGGTATAGGCACGCATCCTCACCAGCATGCGGCGCACGTCGGGGTGGTGAATGATGGTCGCGCTGCCGGCAACGGAGCCGTCGACCGGGCGCGACTGCACGCGCTCCTTCGCGAATGCAGCCGCCTTCTGGTAGGCCGCTTCGGCCACGGCGATGCCCTGCATGCCGACCGCGTAGCGGGCCGCGTTCATCATGATGAACATGTACTCGAGGCCGCGGTTCTCCTCGCCGATCAGCGTGCCGACGGCACCCGGGCCGTCCAGTCCTGCGCCACCCTTGTCACCGAACTGAAGCACCGCGGTCGGGCTCGCCTTGATGCCCAGCTTGTGCTCGATGCTCACGCACCAGGCGTCGTTGCGGGCGCCGAGCACGCCATCGGCGTCGACCAGGAACTTCGGTACGACGAACAGGCTGATTCCCTTGACGCCTTCGGGTGCGCCGACCACGCGTGCCAGCACGAGATGGACGATGTTGCCGGCCATGTCGTGCTCGCCATACGTGATGTATATCTTGGTGCCGAAGATCCGGTAGCGGCCGTCGCCCAGCGGCTCGGCACGGGTGCGCACAAGCGCCAGATCGGAACCTGCCTGCGGCTCCGTGAGGTTCATCGTACCGGTCCATTCGCCCGAAATCATCTTCGGGATGAACGCCTGCTGCTGCTCCGCTGTGCCCGCGGTGAGCAGGGCCTCGATGGCACCGTCGGTGAGCAGCGGGCACAACGCGAAGCTCAGGTTCGCACTGTTGATCATCTCGATGCAGGCCGCGCCGATGGTCTTCGGCAGACCCTGGCCGCCGAACTCGGACGGATGCTGCAGACCCTGCCAGCCGCCCTCGCCGAACTGGCGAAAGGCGCTTTTGAAGCCGGCCGTGGTCGTGACGACGCCGTCCTTCCAGGTCGACGGGTGCACATCGCCTTCCCGATTGAGCGGAGCGAGCACCTCCTGGCTGAAACGCGCGCACTCTTCGAGCACCGCCTCGGCCGTGTCGAGCCCGGCGTCCTCGAAGCCGGGAAGTCTGGCCACGGCCTCGAGCCCGGCGAGCTCCTTCATGCAAAACAGCATGTCCTTGACGGGCGCGATGTAGCTCATGGCATTCCTTTGCAGCAACTCGGCTGACAGATGAGAAAGCCCGCCGGCCGATGCATCGGGAGACGGGCCTGGCGGAGAAGGAAGAGCGAGTGCGTCAGAGCGGCAGCATCAGAGCGCGGCGACGAGCTCGGGGATGGCGACGAACAGGTCCTGAACGAGGCCGTAGTCAGCGACGCTGAAGATCGGTGCTTCCTCGTCCTTGTTGATGGCGACGATGACCTTCGAGTCCTTCATGCCGGCAAGATGCTGGATGGCGCCACTGATGCCCGCCGCAATGTAGAGCTGCGGCGCGACGATCTTGCCGGTCTGGCCGACCTGCCAGTCGTTCGGTGCGTAGCCGGCATCGACCGCCGCGCGGCTGGCACCGAGCGCGGCACCGAGTTTGTCGGCAAGCGGCGTCAGCACCTCGCTGAATTTGTCGCTCGAGCCGAGCGCGCGGCCGCCCGAGACGATGATCTTTGCCGAGGTCAGCTCGGGGCGATCGTTCTTCGCGATCTCCGAACCGACGAAGCTCGAGAGGCCCGAAGCGGCGACCGGCGCAATGCTCTCGATCGTTGCCGTGCCGCCCGTTGTCGCCGCCGGGTCGAAGCCGGTGGTTCGCACGGTGATGACGCGAACGGCGTCGAGGCTCTGCACGGTAGCGACCGCGTTGCCCGCGTAGATCGGGCGCTCGAAGGTATCGGGCGCGTCGACCTTGGTGATGTCCGAGATCTGGCCGACGTCGAGCCTGGCGGCGACGCGTGGTGCGATGTTCTTGCCCGATGCCGTGGCCGGAAATAGGATGTGCGTGTAGCCGGCGGCGAGCGCCAGCACCTGCGCAGACACGTTCTCGGCAAGGCCGTGCGCGAACCACTCCGCTTCGGCGTGGAGCACCTTGGTCACGCCGGCGATCGCCGCCGCCGCCTTGGCCGCCGCGGCCGACCCGGCGCCGGCGATCAGCACGTCCACCTCGCCGCCGCAATTCAAAGCCGCGGTGACGGTGTTCAGCGTTGCCGGTCGAACGCTCGCGTTGTCGTGTTCGGCGACGACCAGCGCCTTCGTGTCAGCCATCTCAGATCACCTTCGCTTCGTTCTTCAGCTTCGCGACCAGCGTCGCGACATCGGGTACCTTGACGCCAGCGCCGCGCTTCGGCGGCTCGCTGACCTTCAGCGTTTTCAAGTGCGACTTCACGTCGACGCCGAGGTCGGCGGGCTTGAAGACATCCATCTGTTTCTTCTTCGCCTTCATGATGTTCGGCAGCGTCACGTAGCGCGGCTCGTTCAGGCGGAGATCGGTGGTGACGATCGCCGGCAGCTTGATCTTCAGCGTCTCCAGCCCGCCGTCGACCTCGCGCGTCACGCTCGCGAAACCGTCGGCGACTTCCACCTTGAAAGCGAACGTGGCCTGCGGCAGGTCGCACAGCGCGGCCAACATCTGGCCGGTCTGGTTGCAATCGTCGTCGATGGCTTGCTTGCCGAGGATCACGAGACCCGGCTGCTCCTTGTCGACCAGCGCCTTCAGCAGCTTGGCCACGGCCAGCGGCTGCAACTCGTCGTCGCACTGGACGAGGATGGCGCGGTCGGCACCGATTGCCATCGCGGTACGAAGCGTTTCCTGGCATTGCAGGACACCGCATGAGACCGCGATCACTTCAGTGGCAACGCCCTTTTCGCGTAGCCTGACCGCCTCTTCGATGGCGATCTCGTCGAACGGGTTCATGCTCATCTTGACGTTGGCGATGTCGACGCCGCTGCCATCGGACTTGACCCGCACCTTGACGTTGTAGTCAACGACGCGCTTGACGGGGACGAGAACCTTCATTCAGCTGTCTCCTCAAGCAGGGATTCGGGGTTCGGCAGATTCTAGTTCGCGAGCGAACGATTGCCTTGCCGCGAAGGTGACGCGCCCCGCAAAAACGAACGATCGTGCTATTTTAGCTGAACGCC
>JAYTYH010000269.1:0-3858 GCA_043742485.1 Rhizobacter sp. | reverse complement strand
CTGCGAGCCGTTCTTCTTCTCGATGGCCGCCAGCTTGGCGTCGAGGGCCGCTGCCTGCGGCGGCGTCAGCGTCGCCGTCTGGTCGACGACGCGGCCGCTCAGCGGCGGTACCGGCAGCACCGCTTGCGCAAGAGCCAGCGTCGACACCAGCGCCAACAGCAGCGCCGCAGCGAAGGACTCGGCTCGCATCACCTTTGCTCGCGACCGGGGTGACTCAACGCGACGCCGGCTTGTCGAAGCTCACCGGCGGCGGCACCGAGATCTGCGCCTCGTTCTGCACCGTGAAGTTCGGCTTGGTCTTGTAGCCGAAGATCATCGCCGTGAAGTTGGTGGGCACGCTGCGCACCTTGACGTTGTAGTCGGCCACGGTCTGGATGTACTTGTTGCGGGCCACGGTGATGCGGTTCTCGGTGCCTTCGAGCGTCACCCGCAGATCCTGGAAGGCGGCGTTGGCTTTCAGGCTCGGGTACTGCTCGGCGACCACCATCAAGCGGCTCAGCGCACTCGTGAGCTGGCCCTGCGCGGCCTGGAACTTGGCGAACGCCTCGGGGTCGTTGACGAGCTCCGGCGTGGCCTGGATCGACGTCGCCCTGGAGCGCGCCTCGATCACCTTGGTGAGCGTTTCCTGCTCGAAGTTGGCCTCGCCCTTGACGGTGGCGACGATATTGGGGACCAGGTCGGCACGGCGCTGGTACTGGTTCAGCACGTCGGACCAGGCCGCCTTGACGGTCTCGTCGAGCGACTGGAAATCGTTGTAGCCGCAGCCCGAGAGCAGCAGCGCGGCGGTAGCGGCGAGCGCGGCGAACCAGCGGTTCGGAAAGGCGATGAACGAAGAGGCGTGGCGCATGGGTCGAAGTCCCTCGAAGAGCAGACGGCGCGATGCTACCGCGCCGCGGCCCGCGCGACGGTCGTCGGGAAGACGAAGCCGTTTTGCGCGACGCCCGGCGTCAGCAGCTCGGTGTAGCGCAGCTCGACGGCGACATCGTCGCCCGGCAGGATGTCGGCGACGTTGATCTCGAACACGTTCGGCCGGTGCTGCTAGAGCAGCGCGCTCGTCCGGCCCTCGTTGCGGTAGCGCTGCGTCACGACGACGACGTCGGCGATGACGCCGGCGATGCGGACGTCGACCTGCGTCGACTTCAGCGGCAAGCGGTCGGTGCCCGGCTCGCTGCTCGCGATCTGGAAGTAGGGCGACTCCGGCTTCGGCGCGTCGGAGTCGTAGGCCTCGGCGGGCGACCACGCCAGCAGCATCAGCGTCGCGACCAGGGCGACGACGACGGCCGCCAGAACGCGGCCGGATTCGCTCAGCGGCCACATCTCCTTCAAGCTCGATTTCTTGGGTTCGGCGACATGCTTTCTTCTCCTCGGTGCAGCACCCAAGGCGGGCTGTGCGAACGATCCCGCGCGAGCGAGAAGCCGGTTCGAAGGCCACGCCCGGCTCTGTGGAGGCGAGGTGAAGCGGGCGTGGCCGGCGCTCGCGTCGACCTTGACGCAGCACGACAATCACGACCATGAACGACACCGCTTTCAGCCTGCACGGACCGGCCGAGGCGCGCACCGCGCTCGTCCTCGATTCACCGCACTCCGGCTTCGATTTCCCGGCCGATTTCGATTCGGTGCTGAGCGAGTTCGAGCTGCGCGAAGGCGAGGACTGCTTCGTCGACCAGCTCTGGATGCCGGCCACCGAGCGCGGCGTCGGCCTCATCGCCGCGCGCGCGCCGCGCACCTACGTCGACGCCAACCGGCACGCCGGCGACATCGACCTCGAGCTCATGGAAGGAGGCCGCTGGCCGGGCGAGCTCGTGCCCAGCGGCAAGGGCCGCCTCGGCAAGGCGCTGATCTGGCGCACGCTCGACGACGGCCGGCCGATCTACGCACGCAAGCTCGGCGCCGCCGAAGTGCAGCGTCGCATCGACCGCTTCCACGGGCCCTACCACCGCGCGCTTGCGGGTCGCATCGAGGCCACGCACGCGCGCTTCGGCGCCAGCTGGCACATCGACTGTCACTCGATGAACGCCGTCGGCGGCGCCCAGGGCGAAGGCGGCGCCGGCCGGGCCCGCGCCGAATTCGTGCTCGGCGACCGCGACGGCTCCACGTGCGATCCGGCCTTCACCGAGCTCGTGCGTGCCTTCCTCGCCGGCCTCGGCTACGAGGTCGCCGTCAACGATCCGTACAAGGGCGTCGAGCTCGTGCGCGCCTATTCGAACCCGGCCGCACGCCGCCACAGCCTGCAGCTCGAGATCAACAAGAAGCTCTATATGGACGAAGCCACGCGCGAGAAGAGCGCCGCCTTCGCGCCGCTGCAGAAGCACCTGGCCGAGCTCGTCGACGTGGTGCTCGAGTACACCCGAGGCGCCACGCCCACCGCCTGACGGCGAAGGCGCCGATTGCCCTGCTCAAGCCGACCCGCGCAACGCGGAAAGAAGGAGGGCGGCGGTCACGGCACCGGCGAGCCACGTTGCGACCCGAAGCAGCAGCGCGTGGTCCACGGCTTTGGCGTTGACCGTCCGCGCCGGCCTGAATCCCAACACGAAGGCATGCGCAGGCAAGCCGATGAGCACGATGGTGCCGAGCATCAGCCACACGGTGTCCAGGGCCGCCGCGCCGCTGAAATAAGGCAATACACAGGGTCATGTGAGGCCGGAAAACGTGCCTGCCAGTGCGGCGGTGACCGGTGTGGGTGTGAGGCTCATGGCGGCGACCGGTTCGAACAAACGGGGGCGACGGCAGGCGGGCGGGCGGGCGGGCGGCCTCCGCTCCTTCGACACCGCCATCAGCGGCAACGACAAGGTCGCCACCGCGCCACCCGCCGCCGCGTTCTTCAGCGTCACGCGGCCGCGATGCAGCTCGGCGATCTCCTTGACGAACGAGAGGCCCAGGCCGGTGCTCTTCTTGGTGGTCGCGGGCCGGGCGAGCGAATAGAACTTCTCGAACACCTTGCCTTCGGCGAACACGGCGATGCCGGGCCCGGAGTCGCGCACGACGACGTCGCAGCTGCGAGCGTGCACCGCGATCTCGATGCTGACGGTGCCGCCCGCCGGCGAGAAGTCGAGCGCGTTGTCGAGCAGGTTGGCGACGGCGGGCTGCAGCAGGAAGGCGTCGCCCTTGACGACCGGATCGCCGTCGTCACCGTCGCTTCGCGGCGGCAGCACGGTGAGCACGAGCCCGCGCGCCTGCGCGGCCGGCGCGGTGCTGGCGGCGATCTCGGCGACGAGTGCGCGCAGCGCCACCGGCACCGCCTTGTCGAGGCTCTTGCGCGACTCCAGCGCGGTGAGCTCCATCATGCGATCGACGAGCTCCTGGATGCGCCGTGTCTCGCGGGCGATGTTCGCGATAAAGCGCGCGCGGTCGGCGTCGGCCATCGGCTCCTGCAGCAGCTCGGCGGCGCCGCGGATGGCCGAGAGCGGGCCCTTCACTTCGTGCGTCATGGTCTGCACGTAGTCGGCGACGTAGTTGCGGCCGGCGAGCGCGTCGCGCATCTCGTCGTAGGCGACATCGATGGCGCCGACGGCGCGGCGGCCGAGGCGCGGCAGGGAAAAGCTGCGCTGCGCCCGCACGTAGCCCACGTAGTCGGCGATGACGCCGAACGGCCGCACCAGCCAGACCGAGAGGATGACCACGAGGAGCAGGACCGCGACCACCGAGGTGGCGCCGAGCAGCAGCGTTTTCCGACGCGCCGCCTCGACGAACTGGCCGAAGCTCTGCACCGGCTTGCCGACGCTGACGGCGCCGACGATGGCGCCGCCGCCGGCCGCCGAAGCGTCACGGATCGGCACCGCGACGTACATCACCGAGGTGCGCGCGTCGCCTTCGATGTCGGCGGTGGTGCGGGCGCCGTACTGGCCACGCAGGGCGAGG
>JAYTYH010000268.1:0-3845 GCA_043742485.1 Rhizobacter sp. | reverse complement strand
TCCACGAAGGTGTCCATCGTGTCGGTCTCGCGCCTGGCCGGCTTGCCGCACTTCGGGCAGGCGACGTTCACGAATGCCGCGCACTTCGCGAGCGGGTTGCCGGAGCCGTCGGGGATGAGGTCTTCCGGCAGCACCACCGGCAGGTCCCTTTCCGGCACCGGCACCACGCCGCAGCCTTCGCAGTGCACGATCGGAATCGGCGTGCCCCAGTAGCGCTGCCGGCTGACACCCCAATCGCGCAGCCGCCACGTCGTGTGCTTGCCGCCGAGGCCGCGGTGCGCGAGCGCCAGCGAGATGGCGTCGACCGCAGCGCCGTAGCTGAGCCCGCTGTAGTTGTCGGAGTTGATGGTGACGCTGGCCGCGGTGTCGGCGTACCACGGCTGCCAGCGGTCGTACGAGAACTCCTCGCCGTCGACGTCCACCACCTGCAGCAGGTCGATGCCGTATTGCTTCGCGAATTCGAAGTCGCGTTCGTCGTGGGCCGGCACGCCCATGACGGCGCCGTCGCCGTAGCTCATGAGCACGTAGTTGCCGACCCAGACGGGGATCTTTTCGTGGCTCAGCGGGTGGTCGACGAAGAGGCCGGTCGCGATGCCGCGCTTGGCCTGCACGGCGACCTCGGCTTCGGTGTTCCCCGTGGCCTTGCACGACTCAAGAAAGGCGGCGACGCCGGCGTCGCGCGTGGCTGCATGCAACGCCAGCGGATGCTCCGGCGCGACGGCGCAGAAGGTGACGCCCATGATCGTGTCGGCACGCGTCGTGAAGACGTAGAGGCGGCCGCCACCGATCGGCTCGCCGTCGGCGCCGCGCACGCCGTGCGGGAACGCGAAGCGCACGCCCTCGCTGCGGCCGATCCAGTTCTCCTGCATCGTCTTGACTCGTTCAGGCCAGCCCGGCAGGCCGGTCTTCACGCATTCGAGCAGCTCCTCGGCGTATTGGGTGATCTTCAGGTAGTAGCCGGGGATCTCGCGCTTCTCGACCGGTGCCCCGGAGCGCCAGCCGCGGCCCTCGACGACCTGTTCGTTGGCCAGCACGGTCTGGTCGACCGGATCCCAGTTGACGATCTGGGTGCGGCGCTCGGCGATGCCCGCTTCGAGCATCTTCAGGAACAGCCACTGGTTCCACCGGTAGTAGTCGGGGTTGCAGGTCGTGACCTCGCGACTCCAGTCGATGGCCAGTCCCATCGCCTGCATCTGCTTCTTCATCGCGGCGATGTTCTCGCGCGTCCACTTCGCCGGCGGCACGCCGTTCTTCATCGCCGCGTTCTCGGCCGGCAGGCCGAAGGCGTCCCAGCCCATCGGCATCAGCACGTTCAGGCCGGTCATGCGCAGATGGCGCGCCAGCATGTCGTTGATGGTGTAGTTGCGGACGTGGCCCATGTGCAGCCGGCCGCTCGGGTACGGCAGCATCGAGCAGGCGTAGAACTTGGGTCGCGTCTCGTCTTCTCCGACCTTGTAGGCATCGGCCGCAGCCCAGGTCGCCTGCGCCGTGCCCTCGATCTCGTGCGGGTCGAAGTCGGCGTTCATGCGGGCGAGGCCAGGCAGGCGTGCGAGTGACAAGGCATCGACCGATTATAGAAAGCGGTGTCGTCCGCACCCGCCGCTGTTGCCCCGGAGAGTCGCCCGATCGGGGGAGGCATTCCACCGGCGCGGGTGATGGACGCTGGGCATGGCGCTGGCGACGATGCGGCATTCGCCCGAACCGGGCTGTCGACGGAGCTGCCATGACTTTCCCCGCTGTCCATCCGACCCGACGCAGCGCTCTCGTCGCGACCGTCGCCTTCGCCGTGTCGCCTCTTGCGCGGGCTCGGGCGCCACACGCTGCAGCGGTCACCGTCGCCGGTGACGCGCCGCGAGGCACTTTCGCGCCGACGCTTGCGACCGTCTACGCTGGCCAGGTCGACCCGGCGCTCTGCCTCGTCAGCGAGAAGTACGACGGCGTGCGCGCCGTCTGGGACGGCCGGGTGCTGCGCCACCGCAGCGGCCGCGCGGTCTCGGTGCCCCCGGCATTCGTGGCGGCGTTGCCGGCGATACCGCTCGACGGCGAGCTCTGGCTCGGTCGGGGCCGCTTCGACGAGCTCTCGGGCGTCGTTCGCAAGAAGGTGCCTAACGTCGACGCGTGGAGCGCGGTCCTCTACATGGTGTTCGAGATGCCGGGCGAAGCCGGCACCTTCGCCGAGCGCGCGGAACGACTCGCGGCCTTGGTCGCCCGCTCCGGCGCCCGCCAGCTCGTCGCTGCGCCGCAACTGCGCAGCTCCGATCGCGGTGCGCTGCAGCGCCGGCTCGAGGCCACGGTCGCCGCTGGCGGCGAGGGCCTGATGCTGCACGTCGCCTCCGCGCGGTGGTCGCCGGGCCGCAGCGACGCGCTGCTCAAGCTGAAGCCGCATCTCGACGCCGAGGCGAAGGTCGTCGGCCATCACGGCGGCGTCGGCAAATATTTGGGCCAGGTCGGCGCCCTCGACGTCGAAGCCGGCGACGGCAAACGGTTTCGCATCGGCAGCGGTCTGAGCGACGCCCTCCGTCGCGATCCGCCGGCCACAGGCGAGGTCATCACCTACCGCTACCGCGACCTCACGTCAGGCGGATTGCCGCGCTTCGCCACCTACGTGCGCAGGCACGAGACTCTCTGATCCAGCCGCCGCGGCAGGCCCCCGCGATCAGGACCCGCTGGCCGCCGTGGCCGGCTCGGTAACGAAGCCGATGCGCGTCAGGCCGGCCTTCTGCACGATGCCAATCAGCTCGGCAACGCGGCCGTAGGGCACGCCACGGTCGGCGCGCAGCTGCACTTCGGTCTGCGCGTTTCGTTTCGCCGCAGCACCGACCCGGGCCGTGAACGCTGCCGTGTCGAGTGCCTCGTCGCCGAAGAAATAGCGACCGTCGCGGTCGAGGGCGACGGCGATGAACTGGGGCGCGTCGCTGGGCTGTGCCGCGTCGCTCTTGGGCAGGTCGAGCTTGAGGCTCGAGGTCATCAGCGGCGCCGTGATCATGAAGATCACCAGCAGCACGAGCATGACGTCGATCAGCGGCGTCATGTTGATGTCGCTCATCGGCGGGACCCGCGGAGTGCGCTCGAGGCGCCCGAATGCCATGGCTTCAGGCGGCCGACGAGCTGTCGACCATCATCTCTCGGAGGTCGTGCGCGAAGCCTTCGAGCTCGGCCTCGCTCGCCGCCACGCGCTTGTTGAAGACGTTGTAGGCGAGCACGGCGGGGATGGCGACGGCGAGGCCCGCAGCGGTCATCACCAGTGACTCGCCGACCGGCCCCGAGACGCGCTCGATCGTGATCGCGCCGGCCGCGGAGATGCTGAGCAGCGCGTGATAAATGCCCCAGACCGTGCCGAACAGGCCGATGAAGGGCGCCGTGCTGCCGATCGAGGCGAGCAGGACCTGGCCGAACTGCAGCTGCCCGAGGATGCGGTGAAGCGCGTCGCGCAGGCGCCTCGTGAGTTGCGAGTCGGCGTGGCCGTGGGCCTCGAGCGTGCCGGCCGGCGGCGTCGTGAGGGCGGCGTCGACGAGCGGATGCAGCACGCCTTCGCGGTCGAACGCCGCCAGCTGCTCGCGACCGGCGCCGAGCGAAGGCGCCGCCCAGAAGGCCGGCACTGCGCGCTGCAGGTCGACGTGGACGCGATGCAGCAACCAGCCCTTCCAGAAGATCACGACCCAGGCGCTGATCGACATCAGCAGCAGCAGCAGCGCGACGCTGCGCGTGATGGTGTCGCCCTGCGACCAGAAGTTCGAGAAGCCGCTCATGGCGAAGGCGCTTTCGCAGCGAGGCCGAGACCGAGGACGTCGGCCATGCCGTACAAGCCGGTCTTCTTGCCGGCGAGGAAGCGGGCCGCGCGCAGG
>JAYTYH010000267.1:0-5294 GCA_043742485.1 Rhizobacter sp. | reverse complement strand
CCGTGCAGGCGCACGCCGGCGTTGCGCTCGATGTCGCGCAGCAGGCCGGCGCCATCGGTGTTGTCGCCTTGCCAGGAGTCGGCCTCGAAACGGATCGTGTTGCAGGCGGCGGCGAGTTCGGCCCGCGGCGTTCGTACCGTGCAGAGATCGAAAGCCTCGAACTTGAACGGCATCGTCACGTTGCAGCCGCTGGCGCCGGCGGCCGCGAAGCTGTGCAGCGTCGCCGCGAAGGCGTCCATCTCGCAGCGCACGCGCTCGTAGCTCAGCGATTCACCGGTCTGGCGCGCGAACTCGGCGTGGATGAAGGGCGACTGGCTGTGCGCCACCGGGTTGCCGACGACGGCATAGCGCGCCGACTGCAAAGCGAAGGCGAGGGTCGTCGTCATCACGGTGCGCTGAGCGAAGTCTCGAGGTTTTCTTCGCGCGTGAAGCGAAAGCGAGAAGTGATGACGAGCTGGTCGGCGTTCCTGCGCATCGGCGCCGTGAAGCGCCCGTACGGCGCTGCCGCCATCACGATGGCAATGGCGCGGCGATCGAGGATCTTCGAGCCCGAGCTGCGCACGACCTCGGTCTCGACGACGCGGCCGGCGGCGTCGACGGTGACGTTCATCGTCAGTTCGCCGTACAGCTTCTTGCCCTGGTTCTCGGGAAAGTTGCGCGTGCCGCGTTCTTCGATCTTGCGCCGCAGCTGGTCGTAGTAGAGCGCGTAGACCTCTTCGCGCGTCGCCGGGCTGATGTAGCGCTTCTTCGGCCGCGCGTTCTCGTCGTTGATGCGCTTTTCGATCTCGGCCAGCGTCTCGACGAGCTGGCGGCGCCGGTTCTCCTGCTCGCGCTCGTCGGGCGTGCCCTGGTCGCGCAGGGGGTCGGTGGCCGGCAGCAGGGCCAGCTCGCGGCGCAGTTGCGTGAGCAGCTGCTGCTGCGTCTCCTGCATCTGCTCGATCTGCTTCTTGGTGTCTTCGTTGGCATCGCCGTACTCGGTCTGCACCGAAGGCGGCAGCGGCGAGGTGGCGCGGCCGGCCACGGCCTCGCCGCCACCGGCTAGGCTGGCCTGGGCGATCGCCTGCGCCTTCTCGGGCGGCTCGCCCGAGCGCGAGTTGACGAGGATCACCTCCAGCGGCGAGTCCTGGAAGATGCGGTTGAAGCCCTCGGGATCGACGAACCGGACGCCGAGCAGCACGCCGTGGACGCCGAGCGAGACCGCCAGCGCGAGCTGCAGCGCCGACAGCCGGGCAGGCAGCGCGAACTTCACGCCGCCGCGGTGTCGACCACGGCGTCGGGCGGTGAGCCTTCTTCGGCGCTCGTGACGTCGATGGCCAGCGTCAACGGCCCGGCGCCTGCCTCGGCAGCGTCGTCGTCGCCATCATCGGAAGCGGCGGCGTTGTCGGCTGCCGCGCGCGCTGCGGCACCGCCGTCGAGGCGGGGGACGACGCTGGCAGCGAGGTCGAGCGTGAGCAGGTCGGCCGTGCCGACCTTGACCCGCACCGCGCCGCCGCGGCCGAGCTGCTCGGCACCGACGGCGCGGAACACGAGTGGCAACGTTTCGGCACGGACGAGGCCGTCTTTCATCACCGTCGCGTCGAGTTCGCGGATGTCGTTCTGGCCGAGGTATCGGAGCGCCCAATAGCGTTCGATCGAGGCCTGGAAGGCGTTGTAGGCACCGTACGACGCGTCGAAGTCGGCGATGACGGCGAGCAGCTGCACGTCCTTCGGCTTGAACGGCGCCGCCAGCGCCGCGGTGCGGCCGTGGCGCGCGCAGGCGATGAGCTGCCACTGGTTGACGAGGTCGACGTAACGGCGCAGCGGCGAGGTCGCCCATGTGTACTGCGCCACGCCCATGCCGGCGTGCGGTGCCGGCCGCGTCCCCATGCGCACCTTGACGCCGGGCGCCATGCTGGCCTGGCTGCGATAGATGCCGGGCACGCCGCAATCGGCGAGCCAGCCGCCCCAGGTGCTGTTGGCGAGGATCATCGTCTCGCCGACGATGAGGTCGAGCGGCGAGCCGCGCTGGCGGGTCGTGATCTCGACGCGTTCGTCGCCCTCGATCGCAGCACCGTCGGCGATCTCGATACGGAAGGCATAGTCGGGCCGGTTGAAGTTCTCCGGCTTGCCGCGCGCGACCTCTCGGCATGCCTTCAGATGGCGGGCCAAGCCGTGCAGGAAGGTGAGCTCGGCCGCGAACGGCAGCTCGGCCGGCAGCCCGGCAGCGAGGCTCGCCTCGTTGACTGCGGTATCGAGCTGGTCGTGGCGCAGGTTGGCAGCGATGTGGACGCGCTCGAGCCGCGTCTCGCTCGAGAGCGGCGCCAGAGTCGCCTCGTCGAGCGTCACGTACAGCGAGACGACGGGCGCGTCGCGGCCCTCGGCGAGCGTGAAGGCCTCGACGACCACACCCGGGAGCATCGTCAGCTTGTGGCCCGGGATGTAGACCGTCGAGAGCCGATCGCGCGCGATCTGATCGATCGGCGAGCCGGGCGCGAACGCCAGCGCCGGCGCCGCGATGTGGATGCCGACGACGACGCGGCCGCTGCCTAGGCCTTGCACCGAGAGCGCGTCGTCGATCTCGGTGGTCTGCGAGTCGTCGATCGAGAAGGCGCGGGCGGGGCCGAGCGGCAGTTCGTCGCGCAGCGACGGCACCTCGACCGCGGCGAATGCGACGCCCTTCGGAAACTCCTCGAACAGGAAGCGGCGCCAGTGGAACTCGTACGGCGAATTGATCGCGCCGGCCGCCTTCAGCAGCTCGAGCGGCGGTCGGCCGGTGCGCTGGGCGGCCGCCACCACGGCCTTGTATTCCGGCGCGTTCTTGTCGGGCTTGAAGAGGATGCGGTAGAGCTGCTCGCGCACGGGCGCCGGGCAGCTGCCCGCGACGAGCTCGGCGGCCCAGGTCTCGACCTGCGCGGCCACCGCCTTCTTGCGCTCGATCCCGAGCAGGGCGGCCTTGACGGTCTCCTCGGGCGCCTTGCGAAAGCGGCCCTTGCCGAGGCGGCGAAAGTAGTGCGGCGCTGCGAACAGCCGCAGCAAGGCCGCCGCTTCCTGCATCACCCCGGTAGCGGCGCCGAAGTAGTCGCGGGCCAGCTCGGCGAAGGCGAAGTCGCCTTCGGGGGCGAATTCCCAGGCGAGGTCGAGATCGACTTCGGCGGCGATCTTCTCGGCGCTGTGGAGCAGTGCCTCGGGCTCGGGGCTGGCGAATCGCAGCAGCACGTTGACGGCCTTGACCTTGGCACGCTTACCCGAGCCGAGCTCGATCTGAAGCGAGGCATCGGTCTCGCTCATCACCCGGCCGGCGTAGAACTTTCCGGCGTCTTCGAAGAGGGCATACATGGGGCGGAGATTGTCGCCTGCGGCGCCGGGGCGGGCTGCCACGGGGAACTGCGCCGGGCCTGGCGGCGGCTAGTAGATCCGGCCGCGCTTGAAGCGGGCGTGCGCCTTGGGCGCCAGCACGGCGGCCTTTGCGAGCGCCGCGAAGCTGACCGACGCGTGGGCGTGGCAGATCGCCAGGCCGAGCGCATCGGCGGCGTCGGGGCCAGGCAGCGAGGGCAGAGCGAGCAGCCGCATCACCATCTGCCGGACCTGCTCCTTCTTCGCCAGGCCGTGGCCGACGACGGCGCGCTTCATCTGCAGCGCCGTGTACTCGGCCACGCTGAGCTCGTGCGCCACCAGAGCCGAGAGGGCGGCGCCGCGCGCCTGGCCGAGCAGCAGCGTCGACTGCGGATTGACGTTGACGAAGACGATCTCGACCGAGGCGCAGGTCGGCGCGTAGCGCACCGCGATCTCGCGCACGCCTTCGAAGATGATCTTCAGTCGCCCCGGCAGATCGCCGACGGCGACGGCGCTGGTGCGGATCGTGCCGCTCGCGACGTAGTGCAGCCGCGCGCCTTCACGCTCGACGACGCCGAAGCCCGTCGTGCGCAGGCCGGGATCGATGCCGAGGACGCGCATTGAGGAGGTGGACAGGGAGTGAGCCGGGAAGCGCTGCGATCAGGGCAGCAGGGTGCAAGAGATTGGACCCGAATCAGATCCCGAAAACCCAGCGCACCGAGTGAAAGAACACCGGCGCCGCGAAGCAGAGCGGAGCGACGCGGTCGAGCAGGCCGACGGCGCCCGTGACCGACGAGTTGCCGCGCCAGTTGCGCACGCCGGCGTCGCGCTTGAGCGCCTTCATCACGAACTCGCCAAGCGTGCCGGCCGCGCCCGCGACGGCGCCCATCGCGAGCGCCGGCAGTGGCTTGAACGGCGTCGCCCAGTAGAGCAGGACGCCGACGATGCCGGCGGCGGCCACGCCGACACCCCAGGCCCGCCACGAGAACGAGCGGCTGATGGCGCGCGCCACCGGCCGGCGTCGCAAGCGCCTGCTGGCCGTTTCCTGGGCGAACTGCGCCGTGACCACGACGACGACGAGAAAGAGCACGAGGAAGGCGCCGCGCTCGCGGTAGTCGGGCAGGTCGAGCAGCAGCAGCGCCGGCGCGTGGCTCATGCCGTAGACGCAGACCGTGATGCCCCACTGAATCTTCGCCGTGCGCTCGAGAAAGCGGAACGGATCGTTGGCGAGGGCGCTGATGACCGGGATCGCGAAGAACACGTAGACCGGGATGAAGACCGTGAAGGCGTTGAACTGGCGCTCGGCGACGAGCACGTACTGCACTGGCAGGATGACGAAGAACGCGAGCATCAGGCTGCGGTGGTCGCCGCTCCGCGTGTGCGTCAGCGTCACGAACTCGCGCAGGGCGAAGAAGGAGACGAAGCCGAACAACAGCGTCGATCCGACCGGCCCCGAGGCCCAGGCGATCCAGAACAGCAGGGCGCCGCCCCAGACCGCGCGCAGCTCCCGCCCGAACTGGTCGCTCGCCGCTGACTGCTTCGGCGTGTCGTCGCGAAACGAGCGGCTGAAGGCGTAGAGCGTAACCAGCACGAGCACGCCGAACAGGACCACGAACAGCAAGCCGACCTGCTGCGTGACGCTGAGCTGTCGCAGGCTGCCCATGGTCAGTGCGTCAGGCGACTTTGCGCAGCGCGATCACCGCGGCGCGGGCGCGATCGAGAAAGGCGCGGCGCTCTTCGCCGGCGCCGAGCGTCACCGGCGCGCCGAAGACGACCGTGCACAGGATGGGCACCGGCACGACCTCGCCCTTGGGCATGACGCGCTGGACGTTGTCGATCCACGCCGGGATCAGCTGCACCTCCGGGAAGGCCTGGGCGAGCGCGTACAGGCCCGACTTGAACGGCGCCGGATCGGCGGCATGGCCGCGCGTGCCCTCCGGGAAGATCACCAGCGAGTCGCCGTTGCGCAGTGCCTCCATCAA
>JAYTYH010000266.1:0-2457 GCA_043742485.1 Rhizobacter sp. | reverse complement strand
CCGGGAATGCGACGCAGCATCTCGATGAACGACTGCGAGCCCGCCGGCAGCACGACCTGCGAGCCGTTGAGCAGCCAGACGAAGACGCCGTCGAGCACGCCGAGCACGGCCTGAAGCACCCAGATCGTGACCGCGAGCGGAAGCCAGACCAGCAGGCCGGCGATGAGGTATTTCTTCACGCGGGTTTCCGGGTGGCTCGCGGTGCGGCGATCAGCCGCCGGACTTGCCGGAAGGCGAAGACGGCGGTGCAGCGGCCGGAGCGGGCGACGGTGCCGACGCCGTGGACGGCGACGGTGCGGCCGCGGCAGCCGGAGCGGTGTCGGCCTTCTTGCCGCCGCCGTCGCCTGTCGAGGCGCTGTCGCCGCCGGCAGATGCGGCCTTGTCGCTGCCCTTGTCGTTCTTGTCGCCGGTCTCCGAGGCAGCGCCGTCACCCGACTTGGCAGCGGGCTTCTTGTCGCCGCGAAAATCGGTGACGTACCAGCCGGAACCCTTGAGCTGGAATCCGGCTGCGGTGACCTGCTTGACGTAGGTCGCGGCGCCGCAGGCCGGGCAGACGCTCAGCAGCGGATCGGAGATCTTCTGCAGCACGTCCTGCGCGTGGCCGCAGGTTGCGCAGCGGTAGGCGTAGATCGGCATCGCCGAGCTCCATTTTTAGGACAACTGCGGATTGTAATTGCGCGCTTCGTAGCGCCCCGTCGGGTCAACGCAGATGCAGGACGATCTGCATCGTCACCAGCCCAAGCAGGAACCCGACCGCCGTGAAGACGACGCCCGACAGCAGCCGATTCGTGCGCCGCTGCTCGTGCAGCATCGATTCGAGCAGGCGCTGCTGCGGCTGCGAAGTTTTCTGCAGCGCCGCGTGCAGCAGGCGCGGCAATTGCGGCAGCAGGTGCACGAAGCGCGGCGCCTCCTTCTTCAGCTGCACGACGAGGCCGCGCCAGCCGATCTGCTCTTCCATCCAGCGCTCGAGGAAAGGCTTGGCGGTGCTCCATAGATCTAGCTCGGGATCGAGATCGCGGCCGAGGCCCTCGATGTTGAGCAGCGTCTTTTGCAGCAGAACCAGTTGCGGCTGGATCTCGACGTTGAAGCGGCGCGAGGTCTGAAACAGGCGCAGCAGCACCTGGCCGAGCGAGATGTCCTTCAGCGGCCGGTCGAACTGCGGCTCGCAGACAGCACGGATGGCGCCTTCGAGCTCGTCGATGCGCGTCGTCGCCGGGACCCATCCGCTCTCGACATGCAGCTCGGCGACGCGCTTGTAGTCGCGGTGGAAGAAGGCGATGAAGTTCTGCGCCAGGTAGTCCTTGTCGAACTCGGTCAGCGTGCCGACGATGCCGAAGTCGAGCGAGATGTAGCGGCCGAAGGTCTCCGGCGCGATCGAGACCTGGATGTTGCCGGGGTGCATATCGGCGTGGAAGAAACCGTCGCGGAACACCTGCGTGAAGAAGATCGTGACGCCGTCGCGGGCCAGCTTGGGGATGTCGACGCCGGCATCCTTCAGGCGCTGCACTTGGCTGATCGGCACCCCGTCCATGCGCTCCATGACGATCACGCCCTGCGTGCAGTACTCCCACACCATCTCCGGCACCATGACCAGGCCAAGGCCCTGCATGTTGCGGCGCAGCTGCGCGGCGTTGGCGGCTTCGCGGACGAGATCGAGCTCGTCGTGCAGGTAGTTGTCGAACTCGGCCACGACCTGGCGCGGCTTCAGGCGCTTGCCGTCGGCCGACCAGCGCTCGACCCAGCGCGCCAGCGTGCGCATGAGCGCGACGTCGTCGTCGATGGCCTGGAGCATGCCGGGCCGCAGCACCTTGACGGCGACCTCGCGGCCGCTCTTCAGCACCGCGAAATGAACCTGCGCGATCGACGCGCTCGCCACCGCGTCGGCATCGAAACTGGTGAAGACCGCCTCAAGCGGCTTGCCGAAGGCGCGCTCGACGATGGCACGCGCCACCTCAGCGGGGAACGGAGGCACGCGGTCCTGGAGACGCGCGAGCTCCTCGGCGATGTCGGCCGGGATCATGTCGCGGCGCGTCGACAGCACCTGGCCGAACTTGACGAATATCGGGCCGAGCCGCTCGAGCCCGAGGCGAAGGCGCTCGCCGCGCGGGGTGTCGAGACGGCGGCCGATCGTCAGGACGCGAACGAGCAGCCGGACCCAGGGCTGGCGAAAGCTCGAAAGTGCCAGTTCGTCGAGCCCGTAGCGGAGAACCGTGACGCAGATGACGACGAGCCGGGCAAGATGCCTCATCGGCGAGGCGGCTCCGTGCCGGGTCCGGGGCCGCTCTTGCCGCTGCCATTGCCGCCGCGCGAGGCGAGGTCGCGCACGCCCTTGGCGGCGTCGCGGAAGGCGCCGGCGATGAAGCCGCCGAGCTTCGAGATTTCGCGCGCCGGGCCGTCGCCGACGAAGCGGGCGAGGTCGTCCTGGGCGTCCCAGCGCAGGTTGTCGATGAGCCAGTC
>JAYTYH010000265.1:0-1978 GCA_043742485.1 Rhizobacter sp. | reverse complement strand
TCGTGCCCGACGCGCTGGAGCGCAAGCTCTATGTGATCCGCAAGACGGCGTCGAGCGCCATTCAGGCCTTGAAGCTCACCCACAGCCGCGAGTACTACGAGCCCAGCATGAGTTGCCGCACCGTCATCTACAAGGGCTTGCTGCTGGCCGACCAGGTCGGGAAGTACTACAAGGACCTGCAGGACGTTCGCGTTACCTCGGCGCTGGCGCTCGTGCACCAGCGCTTCTCGACAAATACCTTTCCCGAATGGCCCCTCGCGCACCCGTACCGCATGGTTGCGCACAACGGCGAGATCAACACCGTCAAGGGCAACTTCAACTGGATGCGTGCCCGCGAAGGCGTGATGAAGTCGCCCGTGCTCGGCGACGACCTGAAGAAGCTCTACCCGATCAGCTTCGAAGGCCAGAGCGACACCGCCACCTTCGACAACGCGCTGGAACTGCTCACGATGAGCGGCTACTCGTTGGCCCACGCCGCGATGATGATGATCCCCGAGGCCTGGGAGCAGCACACCACGATGGACGAGCGCCGCCGCGCGTTCTACGAATACCACGCTGCGATGCTCGAGCCGTGGGACGGCCCTGCGGCGATGGTGTTCACCGACGGCCGCCAGATCGGCGCCACGCTCGACCGCAACGGCCTTCGCCCGGCGCGCTACATCGTCACCGATGATGACATCGTGGTGCTGGCTTCCGAGAGCGGCGTGCTGCCGATTCCCGAGAACCGTATTGTCAAGAAGTGGCGCCTGCAGCCGGGCAAAATGTTTCTGATCGACCTCGACCAGGGCCGCATCGTCGACGACGAGGAACTGAAGAACCAGTTCGCGTCCGCCAAGCCGTATCGGCAGTGGATAGAAAGCGTGCGCGTTAAGCTCGAAGACGTGCCGGCCGGCGAGCCGCTGTCCGCTCATCGCGAGAACCTGCTCGATCGCCAGCAGGCCTTCGGCTACACGCAGGAAGACATCAAGTTCCTGCTGAGCCCGATGGCGGTGGCCGGCGAAGAGGCGATTGGCTCGATGGGCAACGACTCGCCGCTGGCGGTGCTGTCGGACAAGAACAAGCCGCTCTACAACTACTTCAAGCAGTTGTTCGCGCAGGTCACGAACCCGCCGATCGACCCGATCCGCGAAGCGATCGTGATGTCGCTCGTGTCCTTTGTCGGGCCGAAGCCGGACCTGCTCGACATCAATGCGGTGAACCCGCCGATGCGGCTCGAAGTGCCGCAGCCCATCCTCGACTTTACCGACATGGCCCGGCTGCGCAGCATCGAGGCCCACAGCGGCGGCAAGTTCAAGAGTTACGAGCTGAACATCACCTACCCGCTCGCCTGGGGTGATGAAGGCATCGAAGCCAAGCTCGCGTCGTCGTGCGCCGAGGCCGTGGACGCCATCAAGAGCGGCCACAACATCCTGATCGTCAGCGACCGGCGCATGGATCGCGACTTCGTCGCGATCCCCGCCGTGCTCGCGCTGTCGGCCCTGCACCAGCACCTGGTGCGCGAGGGCTTGCGCACGACCGCCGGCCTGGTGGTCGAGACCGGCTCCGCGCGCGAGGTGCATCACTTCGGCGTGCTTGCCGGCTACGGCGCAGAAGCCGTGCATCCGTACCTGGCGATGGAAACGCTTGCCGTCATGCACAAGGATCTGCCGGGTGATCTGTCGGCAGAGAAGGCGATCTACAACTACATCAAGGCCGTCGGCAAGGGCCTGTCGAAGATCATGTCCAAGATGGGCGTGTCGACCTACATGTCGTACTGCGGCGCACAGCTCTTCGAGGCCATCGGTCTGGAGAAGGCGATGGTCGACAAGTACTTCCGTGGCACCGCGAGCCAGGTCGGCGGCATCGGCGTATTCGAGGTCGCCGAAGAGGCGATTCGCATGCATCGCGCCGCCTTCGGCGACGACCCAGTGCTCGCCGACATGCTCGATGCGGGCGGCGAATACGCGTGGCGCGTGCGCGGCGAGGAACACATGTGGAC
>JAYTYH010000264.1:0-2896 GCA_043742485.1 Rhizobacter sp. | reverse complement strand
TAGGCGACTGGAAACGCGGCGAGATCGTCGCGCAGAACGGTCGAGGCATGCAATTCAGCGATCCAGTCGGCGGCGAGAATGGCGGTAATTGCTACGCCTGCCATCAGCTCTCGCCGAAGGAAATCTCGTACGGCAATCTGGGCCCGAGCCTGCTTGCCTACGGGAAGGTGCGGGGTAGCAGTGATGCGATCAAGCAGTACACATGGAATAAGGTCTATGACGCACAAGCCTACAACGCGTGCTCGAACATGCCGCGCTTTGGCCATAACAAGGTCTTGACCGAGCAACAGATCAAGGATGTCGTCGCACTGCTCCTTGATCCCAAGTCCCCGGTGAATCAATGATCCAACGCTTTTCGATTCGCGGTCATCGGGTGCTTTCATGTCGATGAATCGTCGCGAGTTCCTGCAGACACTCGCGGTTGCCGCGGCGAGCGGCTACGCGCTCGACTCGACGGCCGCGACGGCTGATGCGATGCCGTCGTTATATGAGCTCGACAAGATTGCAACTCCCGGTAGCGTCACACTCATGCACATGACGGATTGCCACGCGCAATTGCTGCCGATCCGCTTTCGCGAGCCCAACGTCAACCTCGGCATCGCCGACCAGGCGGGGCGGCCGCCGCACTTGGTCGGGGAAGCCTTGCTCAAGCGGTTCGGCATTCGGCCCAACTCGCGCGAAGCGCATGCCTTCACCTGTATCGACTTTACGTCGGCCTCGGAGAAGTACGGCAAGGTCGGCGGCTTCGCGCACATGGCGACGCTTGTGAAGAAGGTGCGTGCGGAGAGGCCTGGCGCGTTATTCCTCGATGGCGGCGATACGTGGCAGGGGTCTGCGACATCGCTATGGACCAACGGTCAGGACATGGTCGATGCGTCGAAGCTGCTCGGCGTCGACGTGATGACGGGCCACTGGGAGTTCACGCTCGGTGCCCAGCGCGTGCAGGAGATCGTCGACAAGGATTTCAAGGGCAAGCTCGATTTCGTCGCGCAGAACATCAAGACGGCGGACTTCGGCGACGCGGTGTTTCCGAGCTACGTGATTCGTGAGCAGAACGGGGTGTCGGTCGCGGTGATCGGACAAGCGTTTCCGTACACGCCAATCGCCAACCCACGCTACTTCGTGCCGGACTGGACCTTCGGTATCCAGGAGGAAGCGATGCAGAAGACGATCGACGAGGTGCGCGGCAAGGGCGCGCAGGTCGTCGTGCTTCTGTCGCACAACGGCATGGATGTCGATTTGAAGATGGCGTCACGAGTCACCGGGCTCGACGCGATCTTGGGAGGCCATACGCACGACGGGGTGCCCGCACCAGTGATCGTCGCAAATCGGACCGGCCAAACGCTGGTCACGAACGCAGGCAGCAACACCAAGTTCCTCGGCGTGCTGGACTTTGTGACGACGAGCGGCAAGGTGACCGGCTTTCACTACAAGTTGATGCCGATCTTCTCGAACCTTCTCCCCGAAGACGCCGAGATGGCTGCATACATCAAGAAGGTTCGCGCGCCGTACCTGCCGAAGCTCGACGAGAAACTCGCCGTCAACGAAGGCTTGCTGTATCGACGCGGCAACTTCAACGGTTCGTTCGACCAGTTGATCCTCGACGGCTTGATGCAGATGAAGGGCGCCGAGATCGCGTTCTCACCGGGCTTCCGATGGGGGACCTCATTGCTGCCGGGTGAACCGATCACGATGGAACGGTTGATGGACCAGACGGCCATTACCTATCCGATGACAACCGTCAACGAACTGACCGGCGACACGATCAAGACGATCCTCGAAGACGTCTGCGACAACCTCTTCAATCCCGATCCCTACTATCAGCAGGGCGGCGACATGGTACGGGTCGGCGGGATGAGCTACGTCTGCACGCCGTCCGCGAAGGCCGGCCAGCGCATCGGCGACATGCGACTCAACGGTAAGCCGCTCGAGGCCGCGAAGAAGTACAAGGTCGCGGGCTGGGCGCCGGTCAGCGCGGAATCGAAGACTGTCGGCGGCACGCCGATCTGGGATGTCATGGCCGAGTATCTGAAGTCGACCAAGACGGTGTCGCCGCGGAAGCTCAACCTGCCGCGTCTGATCGGCGTCGATGGCAACCCCGGCATGGCGAATGCGGCGACTTAGGTTCGATATGCTGGCTGCTGCCGGCGTGGCCATGCTGCTCGTTTCGCGATCGATCGTCGCGGCTCCCGTGACCGCGCTGCCGTTTTCGAAGGATCTTCGACAGGAGGCGATGGGCCCTGTGGGCCCCCGCCTCGTCGTAGTCCTGTTCTCGTTGCCCGATTGCCCCTACTGCGAAGTCATCCGGCGCGAGCAGCTCCTGCCGCTCTCCCGTGAGCCCCGTGCGGAGAAGCAACTCGTCGTTCGTGAAGTCTCCATCACGGGCGCGCGTTCCTTCATCGGCTTCGACGGTGGCCCGACGAGCGAGTCGGATTTCGCAAAGCGGTCCGCCGCGCAGTTCTCGCCGATTGTTGCCTTCTTCGGTCCGACCGGAGAGCAGGTCAGCGAGCCAATCGTCGGCGCGCTGTTGGCGGACTTCTACGGTGCTTACCTCGACAGGGCGGTCCACACCGGGTTGTCGAAGATCGAAGGCATGCATCGATGAGATTGTTGCGTGGTTGGATCGGTTGGCTCGTCGGCTGCGCGCTCGTACTGATTGCGATGGTTGCGCCGTTGTCCGCAACAGCGCTCGAGGCACCGGTCCTCACGCCGCAAAAGGTCTCCGAACACGCCTGGTTCTTCCGAGGGGCTTCGGGCGTCGCAGCCGCCTCGAATCGTGGATTCATCGCGAACGCCGGGTTCATCGTCACCGGTGATGGCGTCGTGGTCTTCGATGCACTTGGTTCACCGGTGTTGGGCGACGCGATGATTGCAGCGATCCGCAAGGTGACGAAGG
>JAYTYH010000263.1:0-1672 GCA_043742485.1 Rhizobacter sp. | reverse complement strand
TGGCGATCAAAGGCATCTACGCCGAGTACGGCGTGCAGCGCCTCAACCATGGCATCGGCTTCGATACGGCGGCGATCGAACTGCTGCTGCCGACTTACGGCGAGTCGCTGGGCCTGAAGGGAAAAATTGCCCAGCACTGGGCGCTGAACCCGCACCCCGCGCTGATCCCGGCGATCGAGGCCGGCTGGGTCAAGTCGGTGCATTCCTTCGGCTCGGAGCTCGGCATGGAGGAATACATCCGGGCCCGCCCCGATGTGTTCTTCACCGGCGCCGACGGCTCGCTGCGCAGCAACCGCGCGTTTTGCCAGGCGGCCGGCCACTACGCCTGCGACCTGTTCATCGGCTCGACCCTGCAGATCGACCTGTGCGGCAACAGCTCGACCGCCACGCTCGGCCGAATCGCCGGCTTCGGCGGCGCGCCCAACATGGGCGCCGACGCGCGCGGCCGGCGTCATGCGAGCCCCGCGTGGCTGAAGGCCGGCGCGCAGGCGCGTGCCGGCCTGAGCGGCGCTCGCGGCACGCCGCGTGGGCAGAAACTCGTCGTGCAGATGGTCGAGACCTTTCGCGAGCATATGCAGCCAGCCTTCGTCGACCACCTCGACGCCTGGACGCTGGCCGAGCAGGCGAGCATGCCGCTGCCGCCCATCATGATTTACGGCGAGGACGTGACACACATCCTGACCGAAGAAGGCATCGCGAACCTTTTGCCGTGCCGCAACGACGAAGAGCGCGAACAGGCGATTCGCGGCGTCGCCGGCTACACGCCGGTGGGGCTGGCGCGCGACCGGCGCGCGGTCGAGAACCTGCGCGACCGCGGCGTGATTCGCCGGCCGGCGGACTTGGGAATCGATGTGCGCGACGCGACCCGCAACCTGCTCGCAGCCCGCTCGATGCGCGATCTGGTGCGCGCCTCCGGTGGCCTGTACCAGCCGCCGAAGCAGTTTCGCAACTGGTGAGGCAGTCGACCGGGGAGCAGCGATGTCAGGCATGGAAACATTGAACTTCGAATTTGTCGGGACGAAGCGGGTGCAGCCGTTCGCGCCAGTGCTCGTCGGCGTCGTCTCGTCGGGCAACCTCGAGGTGCTGCTGGAGCCGTTGGCACCGCCCGCATCGGATCGATGTGTGTTCCACATCGAAACCTCGGCACGCGGCTTCGGCGCGATCTGGGAGGCCGTCGTGCGCGACTTCCATGAACGCCACGCGCTGGCCGGGGCCAGCGTGGCCATCAACGACATGGGCGCGACGCCGGCCGTCGTCAGCCTGCGGCTCGACCAGGCGGCTTCGGGCTTCAAGGAAATGCCGGCATGACCCCCATCAGCTTCGCCGAGTGCTCGGCGCGCGAGCGCGTCGCACGGCTGCTCGATGCCGCCAGCTTCACCGAATGGCTGCCGCCGTCGACGCGGGTGACGAGCCCGCACCTGGCGCAACTGGGAGTGCCTTCGGCCTTCGACGACGGCGTGGCGGTCGGCTCGGGCCTGCTTGACCGGCAGCGCGTCTTCATCGCCGCGCAGGAAGGCGAGTTCATGGGCGGTGGCGTCGGCGAGGTGCACGGCGCCAAGCTCGTCGGCCTGCTGCAACGCGCGCTTCGCGACAAGCCGGTGGCGGTGTTGCTGCTCGCCGAGTCGGGCGGCGTGAGGCTGCACGAAGCCAACGCCGGATTGATCGCGGTGTC
>JAYTYH010000262.1:0-2589 GCA_043742485.1 Rhizobacter sp. | reverse complement strand
GCGCCTCGCTGATCGAGCCGAAGCAGCGCAAGGCGCTGATGTTCGAGCAGCGGGACGGCATGCTGCGCAACATCCTGACGCGCGAGGTGCCGGCGCTCGCCGCCGACTACGCGGAGCGGGTGCGCGAGACGGTGCTCGGTCGCGCCGGCCTGAACAGTGGCGACATCGCCGCCTGGATCATGCATGCCGGTGGCCGCGACGTGCTGCTCGCGCTCGAGAAGCGCTTCGAGCTCGACCGCAGCGCCTTTCGCTACAGCGCCGCGATGCTGCGCGAATACGGCAACCTGTCGAGCGCCTTCGTCTACTTCGTGCTCGAGGCCGCGCTCGCCGATGGCGCGCCCGCCGGCTGGTGGTGGCTGTCGTCGTTCGGGGCCGGCTTCAGCTGCCACGGCGCACTGCTCGAGGTGCAGTGAGCCGCGAGCTCGGCTTTAGCCGATGCGCCTGAGCTCGGTGCGGTAGCGGGCACCGCGCTCGACGTAGTCGGCGGCGGCGTGCGCGAGCCTCGCCGCGTCGGCCTCGGTCAGCGCCCGTACCACCTTGGCCGGCGCGCCGAGGATGAGCGAGCCGTCGGGAAAGCTCTTGCCCTCGGTGACGATGGCGCCGGCGCCGACGAGGCAGTTGCGGCCGATCACGGCGCCGTTGAGCACCACCGCCTGGATGCCGATCAGCGAGCCGTCGCCGACCGTGCAGCCGTGCAGCATGGCCTGGTGGCCGATCGTCACGCCGGCGCCGACGGTGAGCGGAAAGCCGGCGTCGGTGTGCAGTACGGCGCCTTCCTGCACATTGCTGCCGGTGCCGATCACGATCGGCTCGTTATCGCCGCGCAGCACCGCCTGCGACCAGACGCTGGCGCCCGGATGCAGCACGACGCGGCCGATGATCGTGGCTGCCTCGGCCACGTAGGCGGTCGGGTCGATGCTCGGCATGTCGTTGCCCAGGCTGTAGATCGGCATGGCTCGTGCCCTCGTTCGTGCAAAGAAAAAACGATACTCGAAAGCCGACCTGGAAAGACCCGATGCTGGCTCGCGTCCTCGAACCCGAAACACTCGATCATCTGGCGCCCGACGACCCGGCCGCAGTGCGCTCGCGGCGCGACCTGCGCCGCGTCAATCGCGTCATGGGCGCGCGCGCCATCCTCGAGCGCGCGATCGATCGCGTCGTGCCGAAGGCGGCAAGCGGTACGGCCGGCGGGGACCCGGGCAGGCCGCTCCGGATCGTCGAGCTCGGCTGCGGCGACGGCCTCCTGATGCTCGACGTAGCGCGCGCGCGCCCCGCCGGGCTGCGCAACGTCGAGCTGACCTTGCTTGACCTGCAGCGGATCGTGGCGCCGGTGACGCTCGCCGCCTACGCCACCGCCGGTTGGCGCGCCGAGGCGCTCACGGCCGACGTGCTCGCGTGGGCCGCAGACACCGCCGCGCCGGCGCGCTGGGACATCGTCGTCGCCAACCTCTTCCTGCATCACTTCGAAGGCGAGGCGCTGGGGCGCCTGCTCGCCGGCTGCGCGCGCCGCGCCGATGCACTCGCGGCGACGGAGCCGCGACGCAGCCGCTTCGCGCTGGCGGCCAGCCACCTCGTCGTCTGCCTCGGCGCCAACGTCGTGACGCGCCGCGACGCCGTGCTCAGCGTCCGCGCCGGCTTCGTCGGCAGCGATTTGAGCCATGCCTGGCCGGCAGGCGCGAGCGGCTGGCGGCTCGACGAGTACGAAGACGGCCCGTTCACGCACTGCTTCTGCGCGGCCCGGCAAGGTGGTGCGGGATGAAGACGCGCTACGACGCCGCCATCGTCGGTGCCGGCCCGGCCGGTGCCAGCGCCGCAATCCTGCTGGCGCGCGCCGGCTGGTCGGTGGCGCTGGTCGAGCGACAGGCCTTCCCGCGCCGCAAGGTCTGCGGCGAATGCGTCGCGGCCAGCAACCTGGAGCTGCTCGAGGCGCTCGGCATCGGCGCCCAGTTCGATCGCCTCGCCGGCGCCGAGCTCCGCCGCGTTGCGCTCATGCACGGCGAGCGCACCATCGTCGCCGGCCTGCCCGGCAGCGAGGGCGGCGCCCGGCGCTGGGGCCGCGCCCTCGGCCGCGAGCACCTCGACACGCTGCTCGCCGACGCCGCCGAGGCCGCCGGCGCGACGCGGCTGCAGCCGTGGTCGCTGCAGTCGATCGCGGGCAGCGCCGGGCGCTTCAGGCTGCAGGTGCGGCCGGTGAACGGCGAAGGCGACGAAGGCCGCGAGGGTGGCGTTGTCGAGCTTCGGGCCGCCGTCGTGGTCGCGGCGCACGGCTCGTGGGAGCCCTTGCCTTCCGAGCGCGCCGCCCGCCGCGACGCGCGCTCGGCAAGCGACCTGTTCGCCTTCAAGGCCAACTTCGCGTGCACGAACATCGCGGCCGACCTGCTGCCGGTGCTGTCGTTCGACGGCGGCTACGGCGGCATGGTGGTCGCCGACGGCGGCCTCGCGACACTGGCCTGCTGCGTGCGCGCCGACCGCCTGCAGGCGCTGCGCGCGGCGATGCCCGGCGCCCGCGCCGGCGATGTCGTCGAGGCGATGCTGCGCGCCGAATGCGCCGGTGTCGCCGCGGCCTTCGAGGGCGCTTCGCGCGAAGGC
>JAYTYH010000261.1:0-14158 GCA_043742485.1 Rhizobacter sp. | reverse complement strand
GCCCGACGACGATCTGACCGGCGCGACTGGCTCGACCGACGCAACGCGAGGCAGGACCGGCTCCGCGGCAACGGCGGGCGCCGTGCGCCCGGCGATCGGCGCGGTCTTCAGCCTCGTTCCGCCTTGAGCACCTTCGAGCGCGCGTTCGAACGAACGGAACTTCTCCGGTGAGCCGGCGAACGCGAGCGACGGGTCGAGCGTGCGTGCCAGCCGGGCCTGCTCGGCGGCCTTCGCGAGCGACTCGTTGTGGGCCAGGATCTCGGCGTAGACGTAGTGGGCGCGGGCGCTGCCGGGCTTGGCGGCGACGACCTCGGCCATCATCGTTTCGGCCTGCGCGTAGCGGCCGTTCGCGACCTCGGCCTCGACCTGCTGCACGGTCGGCATCGCCAGCGCCGGCGCGGTTGCCAGCGCGGTCAGCGCGAACACAGCTGCCAGGGTGGCCGCGCGCAGGAATCGTCTTGTCGTCATCGCATCGCTCCTCGTGAGTGCCGATGGACATGAGATGGTGGCGAGCCGCGCCCCTTCAATGGCCCGTCACACGGCACCTGTTCCGAGCCGCCGTGCGATCCATCTGCAGACGGCGCTGCCCGCGTCCACGAAACCGTCGAGCACCGAGAAGTGATGCGCGCCGGGAATCGGCAGCAGCTCCGATGCGTTGCCAGCGGCGCGCCAGGATTCGTGAAAGCCGGTCGACTGGCGCGCGAACTCGGCGCTCTCCTCGCCGCCCCAGGTCACGAGCAGGGGCGTCCGACAGGCGCGGATGTGGAACAGCGGCGAGCAGCGCGCGACGACACCGTCGTCGAGCCGGATCTGCGGCTGCAGGTAGCTGTGACGCAGCGGCGCGATGTCGTAGATGCCGCTGACGAGCACGGCACCGGCGAGCGGGTCGGCGGCGAGGCCGTAGTCCTCGGCCCAGCGCGCCTGCAGGCACATCGCGCCGAGATGGCCGCCGGCCGAATGGCCGCCGACGACGACGGCGGAGGCGCCGAGCTCGCGCAGCGTCCACGCCACGGCGGCGCGGCATTGCCGCGCGATCTCGTCGATGCCGACCTTCGGCGCCAGCGCGTAGTTGACGACGACCGTGGTGATGCCGTGCGCAAGCAGGCCGGTCGCGATGCTGCTGAAATCCTTCGACGACATCGCCCGCCAGTAGCCGCCGTGCAGGAACACGAACGCCGGCGCGTCGGCGCGGCCAGCGGGAAAGACGTCGAGCGTCTCGTCGAGCGTCGGCCCGTAGGACACGTCGAGCCGGCCGCCGAGTTGAGCCCGCAACGCCGCCGAGTCGGCCGCCCAGCGGCGTGGATAGTCGGCCCAGCCGGGCACGGCGGCGCCGGCGTTGTACTGCGCATCGATCTGCGCCTGGCTGGTGAAGTCGCCGTAAAGCGAAGCGTCGTCCCTGTGCGAGAGCGGAGCGTCGTTCATGCCGTCCAGTCTACGAGCGCACGGCGGCCGGCCGCGGCGGTGCGCTACGCCGGCGGGTCGTGGCGACGGTGCACGGCGGCGATGGCGGCGTCGTACGAGGCGGCGACGTCGTCGGCCCGCGCCACCGTCATGCCGAGATCCTCGAGGAGGCCGTTGCCGAGGCCGTAGACCCAGCCGTGCACGGTCAGCGTCTGGCCGCGCTGCCAGGCGTCCTGGACGATCGTGGTCTGGCACACGTTCATGGCCTGCTCGACGACGTTGAGCTCGCAGAGCGCGTTGACGCGGCGCGACTCGGGCAGCGACTCGAGCCAGGCACTGTGGCGGTTGCGCACGTCTTGCACGTGGCGGATCCAGTTGTCGGCCAGGCCGACGCGCCGGCCCTCGAGCGCGGTGATCACGCCGCCGCAGTTCGAATGGCCGACGACGAGGATGTGGCGCACCGCGATCACGTCGGTCGCGAACTGGATCACCGACAGGCAGTTGAGGTCGGAGTGGACGACGACGTTGGCGACGTTGCGATGCACGAAGAGCTCGCCCGGCGCCAGGTCGACGAGCTCGTTGGCCGGGACGCGGCTGTCAGAGCAGCCGATCCACATGTACTTCGGCCCCTGCTGCTGCAGCAGGCCGGTGAAAAAGCCCGGCCGCTGGGCTTCCATCTTGGCCGCCCAGCGGCGGTTGTTGTCGAGCAGGTCACGCAAGGGCATGGCCGATTATCGCCGCCTGGCTCCGCTGCGGCAGCGGCGCGGCGTCAGGGCGCGGCGCTGCGGCGATAGACCAGCAGGCGGCCCTTGTAGGCCGGAGATCCCGCGGCGGCGGCCTGGTCGAGCCGTTCTTCGTGCTGCGTGAATCCGGCGTCGGCCATGCGCCGGTTGAAGGCGGCGCGGTTGCCGCGATCGGGGTCGACGATCCAGACCTCGGCCGTGGCTTCGGCATGGTCGGCGATGAAGCTGGCGAGCGTGCCGTCGGCGTCGCGCTCGTAGAGCACATCGCTGCCGATGACGAGGTCGAACCGGCCGGCCACGGGCGCTGCAGTGGAGCCGCCTTCGGACACCGGCGCCGGCGCGCCGCCCCAGTGGCCGTGCCGGTACTTGATCGGCGCCAGGCCGTTGAGGCGCAGGTTGCGAACGAGGAAGGCCTCGGCCAACGGGTGGCAGTCGCTGGCGGTGATGTCGTCGCCGCGGCGATGAGCGGCCAGACTGGCCAGGGCCAGGCCGCAGCCGATCTCGAGGATGCGTTCGCCGGAACGCGAAGGCCGCGCCATCAAACGGGCCGCCAGGCGGACGCCCGACGGCCACGGCACCCCGAACAGCGACCACATGGCCGGCGAGATGCCGAGCCGGCGGGCGACTCCGAGCGGATCGGAGAACTGCTGGCGGTCGAGAAGCGAGCGCACGACCAGACCAGCGGCACCAACGATTTCGATGACTTCGTGTTTCGTCAGGTAGCCGGGCATCGGGGCCGCCGCGCCGACGGGAGGGCAGCGGCGGCGGGGCGAGTATGTCTCTTGCCCAAGGCCGCCATGAACCGGGCTGCGACATCGGCCTCGGCTACCTTCGCCTCGGCCCGCCGGCCACCGAACTCCCGGGCGGCGAAGCGCAGCGCATCAAGCTCGCCACCGGGTTGCAGCGGCCGCAGCGCGGCCATTCGCTCTACGTGCTGGACGAGCCGACCACCGGCCTGCACCCGGCCGACGTCGACAAGCTGATGGCGCAGCTGCAGGGCCTCGTCGACGCCGGCAACACGGTGATCGTGGTCGAGCACGACGAACGCGTGATCGCGGCCGCCGACTGGGTCGTCGACGTCGGCCCTGGCGCCGGCAGCGAAGGCGGCCGGATCGTCGCTGCCGGCCCGCCCGCGCGCGTGTAAAGAACTTCGGGCACGGTTGCGCGGCCGCTAAGGTGGTCGGCGAACGGGACCGGGCTTGCGTTGTTCTGAGAGCCCACTCGATCCAGGACACCGCCATGAATCTCCGCGCCCTTTCTGCCGCGCTGGCATTTGCAGCCTCGATGCCGATCGCCGCCCATGCCGCCGTCTCGATCTCGGTCTACATCGCGCCGCCGCCCTTGCCGGTGTACGCGCAGCCGCTGATTCCTGGCCCCGGCTACCTGTGGACGCCCGGCTACTGGCGCTGGACCGCCGTCGGGGCCGATTACTTCTGGGTGCCCGGCACCTGGGTCCTGCCGCCCACCATCGGCGTCCTGTGGACGCCGGGCTACTGGGGCTGGGCTGGCGGTGGCTACACCTGGCACGGCGGCTACTGGGGCCCGCACGTGGGTTTCTATGGCGGCATCAACTACGGCTTCGGCTACGTCGGCACCGGCTACCAGGGCGGCTACTGGCGCGGCGGCGACTTCAACTACAACCGCACCGTGAACAACGTCAACACGACGATCATCCACAACACGTACAACACGACGGTGATCGAGAACCATCAGCGCGTCAGCTTCAACGGCGGCCAAGGCGGCGTCGCGGCGAGGCCGCGACCGGAGGAGCGCGAAGCGCGGTCGGAGTCGCACATCGCGCCGACTCCTTCGCAACGCCAGTACGAGCGCGTCGCCATGCGCTCGCCCGACCAGCGCATCTCCACCAGCCACGGCGAACCGCGCATGGCAGCGATGGCACAGCCAGGCGACGGCCACTACGACCAGCCTCGCCGGGAGCGGGCCGACGGCGGCCCTCGCCTCGAGCGAGGTGGGGCCCAAGGCGCGCAAAACGCGCGTCCGGTAGGCGGCATGCCCGCCGATCGCGGTGATCGTGTCGACCGCGGCGAGCACGCCGCGCACGGGCCGCAGGGCGAGCGCGGCCTGAACGGGCCGCAAGGCGAGCGCCGCGGCCACGGGGAGCGCGAGCGTTGAGCCCGCTCGCAGAATCCGCTTCCCCGGCGCGGCGCAGGCTGCTCGGCGGCGCCGCGTTGTGGCTGGCGGCGGACTGCGCGGCGCTGGTCTCCGGCTGCGCTGCGCCGGCGACCGGCACCAAGACCGCCGGCGAAGTCGCACGCAACCCGGTACTGGCGCGCAAGCCCGCGGCAACGTTCGATCTCTCGCCGACCGACCTCGCCCTCGTCGAGCGCGTCTCGTGGGGCGCCTGCGCTAGCACGGCGGCCGACTTCGCACGGCTCGGCCACGACGACTGGCTGCAGTCGCAGTTGCAGCCGCAGGCCATCGCCCTCCTGCCGCCCACCGTGCAGGCCGCCGTCGATGCCTTTTCGATCAGCACGACGCCGTTCGAGCGCCTCGTCGCCGAGCTCGATCAGGCGCGTCGCGACGCCGACGCGAAGGCGATAGTGGTCGACGACGCGGCTGCCAAACAGGCCGCACGGCAGGTCTATCAGCAGGCGCTCGCGAAGGTCGGCCGCGAGGCGGCGCAGCGCTCGTTGCTGCGCGCGCTCTACGCGCCGGGGCAGCTGCAGGAACAGCTCACGTGGTTCTGGTTCAACCACTTCAACGTGCACCAGTACAAGAACAACTTGCGCGCGATGGTGGGCGACTACGAAGACCGCGCCCTGCGGCCGCGCGCGCTCGGCCGCTTTCGCGATCTACTGATCGCCAGCGCCACCCACCCGGCCATGATCCGTTACCTCGACAACGAGCAGAACGCGGCAGGCCGCATCAACGAGAACTACGCGCGCGAGGTGATGGAGCTGCACACGCTCGGCGTCGACGGCGGCTACTCGCAGAAAGACGTGCAAGAGCTCGCGCGCGTTCTCACCGGCCTGGGCATCAACGCCTCCGACAGGACGCCGGACCTGCGCCCCGAGCAGCGCCCGCTCTACGTTCGCCAGGGCCTGACCGAGTTCAATCCCCGCCGCCACGACATGGGCACGAAGCTCGTGCTCGGCCGGGAGGTCGCCGGCCGTGGCTGGAACGAGATCCTCGACGAGCTCGGGCGGCTGGCCGCCGAACCGGCGACGGCGCGCTTCGTCTGCCGCAAGCTCGCCGTCCACTTCGTCGCCGACGTACCGCCGCCGGCGCTCGTCGAGCGCATGGTCGCGGCCTTCACCAAGAGCGAAGGCGACATCGCCGTGACGCTCTCGGCAATGTTCAGTGCGCCGGCTTTACGGGCATCGCTCGGCCGCAAGTTCAAGGACCCGATGCACTACGTGGTCTCGGCCGTGCGCCTGGCCTACGACGACCGGCCGGTCCTGAACACCGGCCCGATGCTCAACTGGCTGGGTCGCCTCGGCGAGCTGCCCTACAACCGGCAGACGCCCGACGGCTATCCGCTCGACGAAGCGTCGTGGTCGAGTCCGGGGCAGATGGCGGAGCGCTTCGAGATCGCCCGCACCATCGGCTCGGGCGGTGCCGGTCTGTTCAGGGCCGAAGGCGCCAGTGCCGATGGGCCCGGCTTTCCCCGTCTCGAGAGCGCCTTCTTCCACGCCAACATCGAGCCGACGTTGAGCGCCGCGACCCGGGCCGCGCTCGAGCGCGCGACTTCGGCGCAGGAGTGGAACGTGTTCCTCCTGTCGTCGCCCGAGTTCATGCAGCGTTGACTCGCGCCGCCATTCACAGGAGCCCGACATGCAGCGCCGCGACTTCATCCGTCAATCGATCACCGTCGGCGCTAGCTTGCCGCTCGCCATGGGCAGCCGCATGCTGTTCGCAGCAGGCGACGCGCCGGCACGACTGCTCGTCGTCTTTCTTCGCGGCGGCTACGACGCCGCGAGCCTGCTGGTGCCGCACACCAGCAGTACCTACTACGAGCAGCGTCCGAACATCGCCGTCGCGCGACCCGGCAGCGCCTCCGACGCAGCGCTTCCGCTCGATGCCGACTGGTCGCTCGCCCCGGCCTTGCGCGATTCGGTGTTGCCGCTGTTCCTGAAGCAGCAGGCCGCGTTCGTGCCCTTCGCAGGCACCGACGACCTCTCGCGCAGCCACTTCGAGACGCAGGATTCGATCGAGCTCGGCCAGCCGCTGCAAGGCCCGCACAACTTCCGCTCCGGCTTCATGAACCGCCTCGCCGCGGTTCTCGGCGCAAAAGACGCGATCGCTTTCACCGACCAGTTGCCGCTGGTCTTTCGGGGCGATGTGCAAGTGCCCAACCTCGCGCTCCGCAGCATCGGTCGTCCAGGCATCGACGCGCGCCAGTCCGAGATCATCACCGCCATGTACCGCGGCACGCCGCTCGCGGGCGCCGTCGGCGAAGGCTTCGAGGTGCGGAGCCAGGCGACACAGGCTCTCGCCGGCGAGATGGTCGCGGCCAATCGCAACGCGATCACGGCCAAAGGCTTCGAAGGCGAGGCGCGGCGCATCGGCAGGCTGATGCGGGAGCGCTACCAGCTCGGTTTCGTCGACGTCGGCGGCTGGGACACGCACGTCGGCCAGGGCAACGGCAGCGGCTATCTCGCGAACCGCCTCGGCGAGCTCGGCAAGGGCCTGGCGGCCTTCGCGGAGGAATCGGGCGAGGCCTGGAGCCGCACCGTCGTGCTCGTCGTCAGCGAGTTCGGTCGCACCTTCAAAGAGAACGGCAACCGCGGCACCGACCACGGCCACGGCAGCGTCTTCTGGGCGCTCGGCGGTGCCGTTCGCGGCGGCCGCGTCATCGGCGAACAGGTCGCGGTGACGCCGGCGACCCTGTTCCAGAACCGCGACTACCCGGTGCTGAACGAATATCGCGCCGTCTTCGGTGGCGTCTTCTCGCGTCTCTACGGTCTCTCGCAAAACCAGCGCGAGCAGGTGTTTCCACACAGCGTGGCGAAAGACATCGGCCTGGTTTGAGGCCGCCCGCGCGAAGCGAGGCAGTACCATGCCAGCCGGCCGGACAACGGCGCCGCGCACCCCGCGCAGCGATCGGTCTCTCCGCACGCAGGCATGAACCCCGAGGAAGAAGACGACCGCACTGTCATCCGGCCCCGCAGCGCACGCAGCGGCGCGCCGCTGCCGTCGGCAGATGCCAGCGGCCTGACGCCGCCGACCATCGACACCCCCTCGGCCCAGGGCGCACCTCGACACGCGACGCCGCCGACGATGGCGGCGACGGTGATGCAGACGACGCCGCCGACATCGCCGCCGACCACCGTCGGATCGTCGCCGACGATGGCGGTCACGCACCACGCCATCACCTTGCCGGCGGGCACGCGGCTTGGTGAATTCGAAGTCACGTCCACCATCGGCGAAGGCGGCTTCGGCATCGTCTACCTGGCCTGGGACCACTCGCTCGATCGCAAGGTGGCGCTCAAGGAGTACATGCCGTCGTCGATCGCCTATCGCGCCGGCCAGAGCGAGATCCGGGCCCGCTCGGAGCGCCACCAGGAGACCTTCGACGCGGGCATGAAGAGCTTCATCAACGAAGCCAAGCTGCTGGCCCAGTTCGACCACCCGTCGCTGCTCAAGGTCTATCGTTTCTGGGAAGCCAACGGCACCGCCTACATGGTGATGCCGTTCCTCGAAGGCGCCACCGTTCGCGACACCGTGCGGGCGATGCCGAAGCCGCCCGACGAGGCCTGGATCCTGAGCCTGCTGCGGCCGGTGTGCGACGCCCTCGCGATGCTTCACGCGGTGCAGGTCTATCACCGCGACATCGCGCCCGACAACATCTTGCTGCTCGCCGAAACGGGCCGGCCGCTGCTGCTCGACTTCGGCGCCGCGCGCCGCGTCATCGGCGACATGACGCAGGCGCTGACGGCCATCCTCAAGCCGGGCTACGCGCCGGTCGAGCAATACGCCGACATGCCGGGCCTGAAGCAAGGTCCGTGGACCGACGTCTACGCGCTGGCCGCGGTGGCGCACTGGATGATCCTGGGCAAGACGCCATCGCCTTCGGTCGGCCGACTCTTCGACGACGCCTACGTGCCGCTCGCGAAGAGCGCGGCCGGTCGCTACAGCGACCCGTTCCTGCAGGCGATCGACCGCGCCCTCGCCGTCATGCCAGACAAGCGCACGCAGTCGGTCGAGGCCTTCCGCGAAGACCTGCTCGGCTCGACCGGCGATGCCGATCCGGCGGCGCTGCTGCCCCTGACCCCGAGCACGGGGCCACGAACCGTGCCGGGCCAGGCCACGACCGCGCAGAGCCGGACCGCGCAGGTCGACCGCACGCGCCAGTTGCCGCCGCCGACGCAGCGGCAAGCCGCCACTGGCGGCCCGGCCGTGACGCCGAGGCCTGCGGCAGAGGCGAGTCGCAAGTGGCTGCCGCTCGCCATCGGTGGCAGCGTCGTCGCTGCGGTGGTGGTCGCGACCGTGCTGCTCTGGCCGAAGACATCGTCGACACCGACGTCGACATCGACGTCGACACCGGCCATCGCTGCGCAGGCGCCGGTTACGGTGCCACCAGCAAGCGCGGCATCGGTCGTCGAGACGCCTGTGGTCGCGCCTGTGCCGGCGCCGGTCGCCGCCACCCCCGACGCCGCGGCGATCGTCACACCGACCACGACGCCGCCGCCGCAGACGTCGGCGCCGCTCGTGGTCGCGACCCCACCGCCACAAGAAGCGAAGCCCGTCGCCGTCAAGCCGGTGCGGCCGAAGGCCGAGCCTCGCACCGAGCCCCGTGTCACCGAGACTCGCACTGCCGAGCCGCGTGTGGTCGCGCCCCGCGCCACCGAAGCAGCGGAGCCGAGCAACAACCGCGACGAGTGCGCGAAGCTGTTCCAGCGGCTGTCAATCGGGGATACCGACCAGGGCCTGATCGACCGGATCAGGACTTTGCGGTGCAGGTGACACTTTTCCCCATGGTTGGGGTTGACTCGATAAGGGCCGTCGCCGACGATCCGGCGCCGGTCAAATTTCGTGGCATCGGGATCATCGCCAGCCGCTCGTAGACGCGGCGGCGCCGCCGGCTCCCGTTTTTCCCGATCCACTGCCGCCGCTTTTTAGGAGCGACGCGGCCTCCCTCGAGGAGTGCACGGATGACCCCGGCCGGCTTCAACCAGCACCCACGCGCGCTCGCGCTCGCCACCTTCTGCGCGGCACTTGCCGGCTTGTCGTCGTGCGGCGGCGGTGCCGGTTCGCCGGGCAGTGAAACGGCAAGCGGCGCCGACAAGACCTACCTCAACGTCGAGGCTTCCGACGCCGACGGCGATGCACTGCAGTACCAATGGCGCGTCACCGGCGGCAGCATCGACAACAAGAACGCGAAGCAGACGGTGTGGACGATGCCACCTGGCCGCGGTATTCATTTCGCCTATGTCGCAGTGAGCGACGGCAAGGGCGGCTGGGTCGAGCAGCAATATGCCGTATCGACCGATTCCCTCGACAGCGACACCCCGGCGCCGGCCCCAATCCGCCGCGAAGCCCCGGCCGTTGTCGACACGGAGGGCTCGAGCAACCGCCTGCGCGTCAGCGCGGCCGACAGCCACCTCTTCGTGCCAGCTGGCGGCGGCGCCGCGGTCGCCCGCACGGTCTACTTGCCCGATGTGCAGGTGCAGGTCGTCGAGCAGGCCACCGGCACCGTTGCCTTCGCCGGCACCACCGACCTGCGCGGTGAGCTGGATATGCCCAAGTTCGTCACCGGTCGCTTGCACAACTTGCTGTGCGCAACGCAGGGCGGGGCTCCGCTGACCTTCTGCGGCAGCTTCACCGCCAATGGCCAGGCCCAGGTCCGCAGCATGGTGCTGACGCAATCGACGGCGCAAAACCTGCGCCTGTTCGGCCACGTTGCCCTCGCCGATGGCGCAGTGTGTGGCCACGAGAGTGCCTTCTTCAACGTCGCCAGCGCCGCAACCGTGCAGCTCATGCAGGCGGACGGCACGACCCTCGGATCTGCCCTGCACGTCAATCGCTACGGCGACTACCAGATCAGCGCCGCGGTGCCGGTCCGTGCAGCCCTGAAGCTGGCGGTGCAATGCGAAGGCTATTCGGCCACGGTCGACGTGCCCGTGTCGACCGTGGCCGAGGGGTACACCAGCAGCTCGCCGATCGAGCTGTCCCACGCCATCGCCAACGCCAGCCCGCACATCGTCAAGATGGTCGCCAACGGCCCCGATGGCAACGTCCGCGGCCGGATGATCCAGCCGGGGCAAGGCTCGGGCAGCGGCTCGTTCCCAGGCGCCAGTCACTACCTGACGTACAAGGGCGTCGACACCAAGCTCAGCGCCTGTCTCTACTACCGCGCGCTCGGTGCGGTCGGTGAATGCGACGCCCAGGGCAACCCGAGCCAAACGATCACGCTGGTCGACTGGAAAGCCATGAACGGCTTCGGCACCGGCGCCGAGGTCTCAGCCAAGTACATCAATCAGAACGACCTCAACCTCGTTCGCCTGATGACGGCGACCCGCACTCCTGCAGGCGGCCTGGCTTTCTACGTCTGCAACACACCCGGTCCCGACGGCCGTTCGCAGAACGAGGTCGACCAGTTCCTGCACGACGCCATCAACGACAGCAACCGGGTCGCTTGCGTGGCGATGGAATACAGCACCGTGACCGGCGCCAACGGAGGCAGGCCGTTCACGAAGTTCTTCACCTTCGGGTCCGACGGCACCCTGCTGCTGTCGATCAATCTCGACGGGCGTGGCGAGAAGTACATGCCGGGCTCGTGCGTCGCCTGCCACGGCGGCACGACCTACAACGGCCGTTTCCCTGAAAAGCAGACGGCGTCGCCCTACCTCGGTTCGCGCTTCCTGCCCTTCGACACCGGCAACTACCTGTTCTCGTCCGATCCGGCGCTCACCGAGTCGGCCCAGAGCGAAGCGTTCTATCAGCTCAACGCCATGGTCAAGGCCACCGAGCCCGAGGCCGACAGCGCCACCAACCAGCTGATCGACGGCTGGTACGCCGCCGGGCACGTGCTCGACAAGGCGTACGTGCCACCGACCTGGCAGGCCGCGGAAAACGACCCCGCCACGCGTGGTGCGGCCAAGTTCTATCGCAACGTGATCGGCATGTCGTGCCGAACCTGCCACGTCTCGCTCGGGGCCCAGTTCGACTGGGACTCGGTCGTGCTGACGCCGGAGCGGGCGAGCACCCAGTTCTGCGGCGGCACGCCGGAACTGGCCCTGAATGCCTCCATGCCGCAGGCACTGATCTCGAGCGACCAGTTGTACCAACGCATCCGCGCCGATGCCGATCTGGCCGCGCTCGTCGAGCACTACCTGGGCTGCTCCGCACCCAAAGCCGATCCGGCCTATGCCCGGCACTGAGTTCTCGTTCCGCACGGTGTCGCGCGGCATCCTTTCCCTGTCGTTTCCAGGAGCCGACGCATGAAGATCGCCCGCCTCGCCCGCACCACCTTGCCGGCCGCCACCGTGGCGGCCGTGCTCGGCCTCGCCGCCTGTGCCGCGCCGCCGGCGACGACGGCGACAACAGCGGCAACCGCGACGGTCGCAACGGCCGCGACTCCGGCGCCGGCAAAGACCGCAGCCCCCTCGGCCACGATGCCGCCGGCTGCACCGCGCACGGCGCCGAGCACGATCGTCGCCACGGCGCCCGCCAACGCCCAGACCGAGTTCGTGGCGCCGGCGCCGATCAAGTTCGAAGACGCCATCACACGGGCCGGCCGCCAGCTCTTTCGCGACGCCCAAGCCACGCTCGGCAACGAGCCGCGCCTGCTCGTCGTCGACCCGCTGATCGATGCCAACACCGGTGGCCAGACCGTCAGCACCGAGAAGATGGGCGAAAACCTCGAAGCGCTCGCCAAGAAAGACTTCCGCTCCTACGCGGTGACGCCGCTGACCCGCAACACGCTGGCGACGCGGCCGCTGCTCCTGATCGGCACGCTGACGCCGATCAACGTCGAGCGCAGCATCGACAAGCAGCCCGATGCCTTCCGCGTCTGGCTGACGCTGATCGACCTGCGCACGGGCAAGGTCGTCGCCAAGGCACTGGATCGGGCGACGATGGAGTCGGTCAATCCCGAGCCGCTCGCCTTCTACCGCGACAGCCCGACATGGCACAAGGACAAGACCGTCACCGGCTACATCAACTCGTGCCAGGTGAACACCAAGATCGGTGACCCGGCCGATGCCGACTACCTCGCCTACCTGCCGGCCGCGGCGGTCATCAACGAAGCGACGCTGGCCTACGACGACGGCAAGGTGCCGGTCGCCAACAAGCTCTACAAGGAAGCCCAGCCGATCGCCGACCCGGGCGACCTGCGGGTGCTGAACGGCATCTACATCACGAGCTGGCAGCTCGGCCAGAAGGAGCAGGCGCGCGACGCCTTCTCGAAGATCGTTGCCTCCGGCCTCGAGGCCAAGCGCCTGCCCGTCAAGCTGCTGTTCCAGCCCGGCAGCACCGGCTTCAACGCCATTGGCGACCTGCCGCAGCAATACAAGATCTGGATCACGACGCTGGCCGACGAGACCGGCAAGGCAGATTCGTGCGTGCGCATCGTCGGCCACACCAGCCGCAGCGGCGACGCCCGCGCCAACGAAGCGCTCTCGAAGCGGCGGGCCGTGGCCGTGCAGAAGATGCTCGAGCGCGACAACCGGTCGCTGGCCTCGAAGCTGACAGCCACCGGCGTCGGCTCCAAGGAAGCGCTCGTCGGCATCGGCTCCGACGACCAGCGCGACGCGATCGATCGCCGGGTGGAATTCCGCGTCGTCGACTGCGTGTAGACAAAACATCGTCTGAGGCCGGCCTGGGCCGGCACTCGGGCATCAGGCGCAGTGCGCCGCGAGCAAGGGAGTCGGAGATGAATGACTGGAACGGGATGATCCGGTGGTGCCTGGCATGCGTAATGTTGGCAGCCCTCGGCTTCGGCGCCACCTCCGTGAAGGCCAATACCTTCGGAGATACCTGCAAGAACTGCCACGCGAGCGTCTTTGGGCCGCCGCCTGGCCCGCCAGTCCTTCCCTCGCAGGATTCGACGTACGGCAAGATCATGGCGCAAAACAACAGCTTCGACCACTTCACCGACAGTTGCCTCAACGCCACCCCTTTTTACGATTGCGTGCTGCGAAGGAAGATGAAGGGCATCAACGCGGCCGGGGCGCTTGTCAACCCGACGGCCCAAGCCAACATGTCAGGATTCGCTGGCTCGTTTTCGAACAGCGAGCTCGAAGCCGTGCGGGTCTATTTGCTCAAGGTCCGTGACCTTGTCGTGGGTAGCCCATCGAACTCATTCACCTTTCCCAGTACGCTGACGACGTCGAATGCGTCCATTGCGTCGACCGTGTCGATCGCCAATTGGCGCAACGACATGATCGGCTTCAGCTACACGATCACCGGCGCGAATGCCGGCGACTTCAGCGTCACCGCGGGCAGCTCTGGCAGCTGCGGCGCGACCACAAGCTGGCTCAGCGCCAACGCCTGCAGCCCCAGCGTCACCGTGAGCTTTACACCGAGTGCGAACGGCTCGCGCAACGCGACCTTGAACCTGAACTTCAGCGCCGGCGCAGGCGACCCAGTGCCATTCTCCCGCCCGTTCTCACTGAGCGGCACCGGAGTGGTTCCGGCACCCAGCTTCATGGTCTCGCCGAACAGTCTCACCCTGTCGGCCAAGCTCGGCGCATCGGCGGACGGCTTGGTGACTATTTCCAACCCCGGCGGCGCGACGGCCAACCTCGTCCTCGGCGCACTCACCTATTCGTCAGCGCGCTACGTCCGCGCCGGGGCGAGCACCTGCAACAACGGCACCTCGCTCGCACCCGGCGGCAGCTGCGCGCTGGTCACCACCTTCACGCCCAATGCGGCCGGCGCGCAGAACGGCACGCTCACGATCAATCACAACGCCGTCGGCTCGCCGTCCGTCGTCACTCTCAACGGCACGGGTACCCAGGCGCAGATCAATCCCACCGCGTCGGCGCTCGCCTTCGGCAACGTGCAGATAGGCGTTGCCAAGCCACTGAATCAGACGGTGACCAACATCG